>CAIXHJ010000476.1 GCA_903919165.1 uncultured Holophagaceae bacterium | reverse complement strand
GTGTGATCCGGGAGTCAAAGGCACTTTCATTTCACCGCAGATGTCGCAGATAACGCAGATCTGGAATCGGTAGTTCCATCTGCGACACCTGCGACATCTGCGGTTTCAAATCAGTCGCGAATGTAGTGGCAGGTGTAGCCGCCGGGGTGCTTGATCAGGTAGTCCTGGTGATCCTCCTCGGCCTTCCACCAGGGACCTGCCGCCGTGATCTCGGTGACGATGGGCCGCTTCCACTTGCCGCTGGCATCCACCTCCGCCTTCACCCGCTCGGCGGTCTGCCGCTGGGCCTCGGTATGGTAGAAGATCGCGCTGCGGTAGGACGTGCCCATGTCGTTGCCCTGGCGGTTCAGCGTGGTGGGGTCGTGGATGCGGAAGAAGAAGCGCAGCAGCGCCTCATAGGTGGTCTTCGTGGGATCGAACCGGATCTGCACGGCTTCGGCGTGGCCCGCATGGTTCCCGTAGGTGGCATTGGCTACGGAGCCGCCCGTGTAGCCCACCTCGATGCCAACAACCCCAGGTTGCTTGCGGATCAGATCCTCCATGCCCCAGAAGCAGCCCCCGGCCAGGGTGGCGAGTTCCTCCTTCTGCTCCTTAGGGGCTGGCACGGGTTTTCCGAACAGGGGCAGGAAGGCTCCCAGCCCCTCCTTCTCGAGATCCTGCACGGGGACGAAGCGCAGGGAGGCGCTGTTGATGCAGTAGCGGAGGCCGCCGCGATCCTGGGGACCATCATCGAACACATGGCCTAGATGGGAATCCGCACCTTTCGATCGGACCTCGATCCGGGGCATGCCAAGGCTGAAATCCCTCTTCTCGACGACGTCCTCCCCAGCCATGGGCTTGCTGAAACTCGGCCACCCGCAGCCGGAATCGAACTTGTCCCTGGACGAGAACAACGGCTTCCCACTGACGATGTCGACGTAGACACCCTCCCGGTGCTCGTTCCAGTACTCATTCCGGAAAGGTGGTTCGGTGCCGGCTTCCTGGGTCACGTGGTACTGCATGGGTGTGAGTTTCTGCTTCAGATCGGCGGAGCCGGGCTTCTTGGGATCTGTCACCTTGTCCTCTTGAGTGGGCGTGGATGCCGCATTCGCGGATCCATGGTGGGTGGAGACGGCGAATCCGAAGGCAGCCAGGGCCACCGTTAAGGCTATGCTGCCTAGGATCAAGCGTGGCCGCATGGCGAGCCTCCGGAATTCTGATTGGATGCATCGGCGGTGGAGAATGGTACAGCCAGATCTGGGGTGAAGGGTCGCTGACTGCCGGGGACAGAGCCACCCGTGCGTCCCTCAAACGTCAGTGTCAAGCTACGAGCACCTTCGGCATCACACGGAGGCCATGCCTTCGCCATTCCAAATCTATACTCATCTCCATGCGCTTCTTCGGCCTCCTTCTCGTCACATGTCTACTGCTTCCGGTACCTCTGGTGTCGCAGACGGCCCTGGTCGCACCTCCTCCGCTGGCTGTGGCATTGGAGGACGGGCCCTATGTCCTCTGGGAAGGTGGCAAGCCCAAGGTCCTGAAGGTCCATCTAGGCAGGCTCGAGGTCTCGGCCCTGGGACCTTCTCTGAATCTCCCTCTGGACGGCCTTCCAGCCTTTCAACTGGACCCGGCTCCACCCAGGCCTGCCAGGGACACCTTCCCCGCTTCGGACCGCATCGCCGCGGTGAGCGACATCCACGGGAACTATTCTGGGCTGCTCACCCTGTTGCAAGGCCAGGGCATCATCGGCCAGGATCGGCGCTGGGCCTTCGGCAATGGGCACCTGGTGGTGGTGGGCGACATGTTCGATCGCGGCCCCCAGGTCACGGAGATTCTCTGGTTTCTGAGAGTCCTCGAGAAGCAGGCTGCTCGTGCGGGCGGGGCCGTCCATGTGCTCCTCGGAAATCACGAGACCATGGTTCTCAGGGGGGACCTCCGCTACCTCAACCCGAAGTATGTGGCCCTTCGTTCCGGCGTTCTCCCGATGGACCTCCCAACCCTGTACGGCCCATCCAGCGATCTGGGGCGGTGGCTTAGGTCTCTGCCCGCCTTCCTGAAGATCGGGGACATCCTGTTCGTTCATGGAGGGCCCTCGCCGGTTCTCGTCAGCGGCCCCATGAACCTGGGAAGGCTCAACACCGACTTCCGCCTGGCCTTGGATGCAGTTGGCCAGGATCCGTTTCTGGGTCCTGCTGGACCCGTCTGGTACCGGGGGCTCATCCCTGGGGCCGGTCAGGGTCCGGACGCTTCCGATGTCCAGGTAGTGGCCATCCTGGACGCCTTCCATGCCAAGACCATGGTCCTGGGCCATTCCACCCTGGACCACATCACGGCCTTCCACGGAGGGCGTGTCTTCGGCATCGACGCTGGCCTGATGGATGGTAGGCCGGGGGAACTCTGGATCTGCGAAGGAGGTCGGATCTTTCGAGGCACGGCGGACGGGAGCAGGTTCCCACTGGAGTGACTGGATAGGCTCCTCTCGTATCACGGGGTGGGCAGTTGGAGGAAGAAACTAACAGGCCCAGCCTGCACCGAGGCGACGAGCGGAGCCGAGGAAGCAGGGCGTTGAGAGAGAGCGAAAGGCAATGCGGGCGGGGTCCGAGTTGAGCGAGTGGTCAGGTTTCTGAACAGGAGCCGCCGTTTTCGTCGACCGAATCACGGGCAATTTCCATGACCGCCTCTGCCAATTCTTGGATGGAGTCGTCGATGGATGCACAGTTCTGAAAATGGAATTCGTAGGGAGGGCCTGTCTGGTTGACATCACCTGTCACCCATGAGTCATGGAGTGCGGACAGGTTTCGCCCGTGCCATTCGGGTTCCTTCCCTTCCCGACAAACGAAATCCCAGAACTGTTCACTGGAGTGGATCTTGGACCAATCGATCGTGAGTTTATGCATGGCGAGCGACCTAACAAATCATGCTAACCGGACCTGCAAGTACCGACCTTCCCCACGATCTTGTAGGGGCCGAGACGGGTGCCGGGGGCGAGGGTCATGGCAGTGGGATAGAAAGACCGACAGAGGTAAGCGCGGGTAGCGGCCTCATGGCCCCACCTCCGAAGGTGAGGCAATCCCGAGTTTGATGTCGTACCACCCGTACTTCGCCACCCAGGCCCTGCCTTCCCGGCACGGCCAGGCACTCGCATTAACCGGAGCTCCTCGCTCTGTGGGGGTCAGATCGGCCCAGGGGCTCAGGTGGTGGGTCGAGAGGTCGAACCTTTCGACCCTGCAACGGCCTGTTTCCTTGCGCTGAACGAGGAGGGCGGCATTTCCCAGCCAGCCAACGACGACATGGGACTGGGCATCGAGGGACAGATTGAGCGCGGAACCCTGCTTCCAGAGGAAGTAGGTGTTGTTCTGCTTGAGCACCATCTTCCCGTCGGGGGCCATGAATTCCACGGTATAGCCGTCAAGTCCGAGGGGCTGGGGCGGCTGATCGAGAGCTCGGAGAT
>CAIXHJ010000475.1 GCA_903919165.1 uncultured Holophagaceae bacterium | reverse complement strand
TTTACTCTGCGGAGTAGACGAAACGAGGCAGTACAATTCACTCAAACGAAACTCACTGCAAAGAGGCGCCTAACCCTCCGCTCAACTCGGACCCCGCCTACATTGCCTTCCGTTCTCTCTCATCTTCTTGATTCCTCGGCTTCGTTCATCTCTCGTCTCTGGGCGGGGCCGGTTAGCGGCGCATGCCGAGGAGCTTGTCGACGAAGGTGATCTGCAGGGGGCAGGCCCACTCACGATAGCCGCAGGCAACATTCAGCGTGGTACTTCGGAATATTCGCGCCTCATTCAAAGATGCGGCCGCTGGTGGTGCCGATACCGCCAAGTCCCAAGCCTTCACCCTCCTGTTGCGCCCTGACCAGCGATACCGAAAAGAGCCGGTATGGTTGGAGAACCCTCTGGGCAAGCAGACCACGGCCCTGGGGGCGGGGGCAAGGCCTCGCCGGAAGACCTGAAGGAACTGCTCGCGCCCCTCACGGAGCAACTCAAGGCCTTGTGAATAGCTGGTTCGTCCGACGGTTCGGTGAGTGGAGGCGGTGCCGGCGGCTGCGAGCCCCTAGTCCATCGAATTGACGTAGGTTTACCTTCAATCTGAGCGACTAGACCGCTTGACTTGCTGACTCCATGACCATCAAGACCATGCATTCATGCTGGTTACTTCGTGGAACAAATTTTGCTTCAGGCAAGCCGAAGCGGCGCCATTGAAGCGCGAGTTTCGGTCGGGTCTCCAATCGGCCCGGCGGCGCGCACGGCCAGACCGAAAGGAACCCCATGAAGCTGGTCCAGCTCCTCCATTGGAACTACGGTTTCTTGAAAAGCCTGGCCCGAGCGGTGGTGGAGGTCATCCAGGCGTTTCCCACCGGTAGGGGCTTGATCAAGCAAGATCCCGACACCCTTGCACCGGTGCCTGTGCTCGCGCGGCCCCGGGTCCTCCGAGGGGTACCCAGCGCCCGGAACTGGAGGGCCTGACCATCATGACGGTGCGACGTGTCCTCATCTGGAGCTCCATCGCCGCACTGGCGCTGATGCTGGGGGCTTGTGGGCCGGCCTGGATCTGGGGTCCCAAGCTGAAGGCCATGGAACTGCAGCCCAGGGATCTGATCCAGACCCTGGTGGTGAACGGCCGGGTCCTGGCCCCTCGGGTCGTCCAGGTGGGGGCTCAGCAGACCGGCATCATCGCCAGCCGGTTGGTGGGCGAGGGGGACCGGGTCGAGGCAGGCCAGCTGCTGCTGCAACTGGAAAGCTCTGAGTTCCAGGCCAGTCTGGACCTGGCTCAGGCCGGACTGGCCCAGGTACGGGAGGTGGACCAGCCTTCGAGCCGTTCCCTCCTGTCCCAGGCCGACAGTACCCTGCATCAGGCCCAGTGGGTGCAGGAGCGCAACGTGCGCCTTCAGCAGGAGGGCATCCTTTCCCAGAGCCAGCTGGAGGACTCGCGCAAAGCGCTCGAACTGGCCCAGGCGGCCCGCCTTTCGGCCAGAGCCCAGTCCAGGAGCGCCCTGTCCGGGAGCGGCCTGAAGCTGGCTCAAGCCGGCGTGGCCGTGGCTCAGGCCAAGTTGGCCCAGACTCAAGTGCTCTCCCCGGCCATGGGTGTGGTGCTGACGCGCACTGTGGAAGTCGGGGATCAGGTTCAGCCGAGCAAGCTGCTCTTCACCATCGCCCTGGACGAGCCCCTGCAACTGCTGGTCCAGCCCGACGAAAGAAACCTGTCCAAGCTCCAGATGGGCCAGGAGGCCCAGGCCAGTACGGATGCCTTCCCGGACCGCCGATTCCCGGCCCGCGTCAGCTATGTGTCCCCGGGTGTGGATGTCCAGCGGGGCACCGTGGATGTCAGGCTGGAACTTCCCGATGTGCCCGACTTTCTGCGCCCGGACATGACCGTTTCCGTCGAGATCCGGTACGGAGAGAGCAAGGGCGCCCTTGCCATCCCCCTCCAGGCACTCAGGAGCGATGCCGGCTTCCATGTCCTCGTGTTGCGCGCCGGCCGTGCCGAGCAGGTGACCGTGAAGCTGGGTCAGCGAGGCGAGCGGGAGGTCGAAGTGCTTGGGGGCTTGCAGTCCGGTGACATCGTCCTCCTGGATCCCGCTGCCAAGGCGGGCTCCCGCTACCGGGCCCTGCTGCAGGCCGCGCCATGAGGTTCGAGCTCCAGGTGGCCCTCCGCTTCCTGCAGGAGGGCAGGGTGCAGACGGCCCTCATCATGGGGGGGATCGGCACCGGCGTGGGCGTGATCATCTTCCTGTCGGCCCTCATTGCCGGCCTGCAGGCCAGCATCATCGATCGCACCCTGGGCACCCAGGCACACGTGGTGCTGCAGCCCTCCGAGGAGGAGGCCCGTCCCCAGCTGGACCGGGTGCATCAGGATGTCCTTGCTCACATCCAGCGTCCGGCCCAGCGCCTGCGCACGATCCTTGGCTGGCCCCGCCTGCTGGCAGACCTGCGCAGCCGCCCCGATGTCACCGCCGCCACGCCCACGGTCGAGGGCAGCGCCTTCGCGCTGCGGGGGACGGCCAACCGCAGCGTGGCCCTGCGAGGTGTGGATTCCGATAGCTATGGAGGCATCCTGGACCTCCGCTCCAAACTGGTGGAAGGCACCTTCGACGTCACCGGCACCCATGCTGTGGTGGGAGTGGAACTGGCCAAGGAACTGGGACTGGGCGTGGGGGATACCCTGCGGCTGGTGGCGCCAGACGATCACACCGAGCTCTTCACCATCTCGGGTCTGTTCGATGTGGGCATCACCGATCTCAACCTGCGCTGGGTGTTCATCAGCCTGCGGTCGGGCCAGACCTTGATGGATCTGTCGGGGGGAGTGAGTTCCATCCAGGTGAAGCTGCGGGATATCTACAGTGCCGAACAGGTGGCCCGGGAACTCGGCGCCGCGACAGGGCTGAAGTCGGACAGCTGGATGACCCTCAATTCCCAGATCCTGATTGGCCTGCGGAGCCAGGACAGCTCCAGCATCATGATTCAGTTCCTCGTCATCCTGGCGGTGGTGCTGGGCATCGCCTCGGTGCTGGTGGTGAGCGTCATCCAGAAGGGCCGCCAGATCGGCATCATGCGAGCCTTCGGTACCCGGCAGGAACAGTTGCTGCGCATCTTCCTGCTGCAGGGGGGCCTGCTGGGTCTGGTGGGAAGCCTGGGAGGCATCTTGCTTGGGACCTTGATGGCGCTCGGCTTCCAGCGCATCGCCACCAATCCGGATGGCAGCCCCCTCTTCCCCGTGGCCTTGACCCTGCAGCTCTATGGCCGCTCCGTGCTGGTGGCGCTGGGTACAGGGCTGGTGGGTTCCTGGCTGCCAGCCCGTCGCGCCGCGGCCCTGGATCCCGCCGTGGCGATCCGCAATGAGTGAAAGCGGGCCGGTCCTCCAGCTGCATCAGGTGCACAAGTCGTACCTCGGGGCGGTGAGCACCGAGGTGCTGCACGGCATCGACCTCCAGGTGGAGCGCGGCGAGTTCGTGGCCCTGATGGGACCCAGTGGCTCGGGAAAAAGCACTTTGCTGAACATCCTTGGCCTGCTGGACCGGCCTACCAGCGGCACGGTGGCCATCCTGGGGCAGGACTGCACTGCCCTGGATGACGCAGGACTGACCAGGCTGCGGGGAAAGAGCCTCGGTTTCGTGTTCCAGTTCCATCACCTCCTGCCCGCGTTCACTGCCGAGGAGAATGTCTACCTCCCCATGCTGGCGGACGTCGGGCACTTCGAACCCGCCATGGGCCAGCGAGCCCGGGAACTGCTTGGCCGCATCGGCCTGAAGGGCTTCGAAACCCGACCGGCCGCCCAGCTGAGCGGTGGCCAGCAGCAGCGGGTGGCCATCGCCCGGGCGCTGGTCATGAGCCCAGCCCTGGTGCTGGCCGATGAACCGACCGGTAACCTGGACCAGGCGTCGGGCAACCAAGCCTTCGAGCTGATGCGGGAGTTCAACCGCGAATCAACCACGGCCTTCCTGCTGGTCACGCACAATCCCGGCTTGGCCAAACGCTGCGATCGCACCATCACGCTGGTAGATGGAAGCATCGAGTGACCCAGAACCCGAATGCCGACCCCATGGTGGATCCATGACTGTCTCTCCCCGAGCACGCCGACCGGTCTGCTTTCGATGACGGACCTGGGGTCTCTTGGGTGCCTCGGTTCCAGTGCAGAGGGCAGTAGCTGTGTCCGAGACCCACCCCCCCCGTGGTTAGGAGGCCCCCCTCTTGGGGTCCACCCCACCTCCACCTGCGGGTGCGTTCCTATGCCTCCCTCTATGCCGGGACGGGTTAAATCCATCCTATGGCGCTACATACCCCCCATCACTCAACCAGCGATGGTCCTGTTCCCAGTGGTGCGGAGAAGGTAACGAACCCATGCAGCGACGACGTTCAGCTTCTTTCGTTAGCCCCCACGCGGGCCACTCTCGCCAGTAAGATCGGCCTAGCCCTTCACTCAATCCCGTCCGGTACGCTTTCGCAGGAATTCCCGTGGACAGCCCTACGGTATTATCAATATTTACTTTTTTTAGGCGAACCCACGGGGTCCCCCCTGGTTCGCACTTTAGTTATGGCGCCACCCATGTCTGTAGCGTTCGCGATGACTGACTGTCAAATCAGCGAGCAGGCCATCTCGTGAGAGGCCTCGCCGGGGGCCGGCAGCTCGGTCCAATCCTGCTGCTCACCCTGTTTCTGCCCGGAGGTACGGCCATGGCCACCGAAGAACCCGCCTTCAAGGTCACCCTAAAAAGCGGAGCGATGGAGGTGCGCGAGTACCCCCCACTCATCGCGGCGGAGGTCCTCGTGGGAGGGGACCGGAGCCAGGCTGTGAACGCCGGCTTCCGGCTGCTGGCGGGCTACATCTTCGGCGGGAATACCCGCCGGCAGAGCATCGCCATGACGGCACCCGTGGTGCAGGCGCCGGCGGCCGGGGAGTCCATCGCCATGACGGCACCGGTGGTGCAGGCCGAGGCCAACGGTGGTTGGACCGTGCGCTTCCTGATGCCCAGGGGTTACACGCTGGACACG
>CAIXHJ010000474.1 GCA_903919165.1 uncultured Holophagaceae bacterium | reverse complement strand
GTTGTTCGGAGTAGACCCACTGCTCGGAGCTACCTGATTTGACACGGTAGAGGGGTGGCTGGGCAATGTACAGGTGCCCCGCATTAATCAACTCAACCATGTGCCGGAAAAAGAAGGTAAGCAGCAGGGTGCGGATATGGGAGCCGTCCACGTCGGCGTCGGTCATCAGCACGACCTTGTGGTAGCGCAGGTTCTCGACCTTGAACTCCTCCTTGCCGATGCCGGTGCCCAGGGCCTGGATGAGTACGCGCAGTTCGTTGTGGCTGAGGATCTTGTCGAAGCGGGCCTTTTCCACATTCAGCACTTTGCCCTTGAGGGGCAGGATGGCCTGGGTGGCACGATGGCGGCCCTGCTTGGCGCTGCCGCCGGCGGAATCGCCCTCCACCAGGAAGATCTCACTGAGGGCCGGGTCCTTTTCCTGACAGTCCGCCAGCTTGCCCGGCAGGCCGCCGCCATCAAGAGCGCCCTTGCGCCGGGTCAGCTCCCGGGCCTTGCGGGCCGCTTCGCGGGCCCTGGCGGCCTCAATGGCCTTCTCGAGGATGGCCTTGGCCTCGCGCGGGTTCTCCTCGAAGAAACTGGAGAGCTTCTCATAGACGATGGTCTGGACGACGCCCTTCACCTCGCTGGAGACCAGCCTGTCCTTGGTTTGACTCGAAAACTTGGGATCAGGGACCTTGGTGCTCACGACCGCCGTCAGCCCCTCGCGGACATCCTCGCCGGAGAGGCTCACCTTGGCGCTCTTCAGCAGGTTGTTCTTCTCGGCGTATGAATTGATTACTCGCGTCATGGCGGCCCGAAACCCCTCCAGGTGCGAGCCGCCGTCCCGGTTGCGGATGTTGTTGGTGAAACAGTAAAGCGTCTCCTGGTAGGAGTCGTTCCACTGGAGGGCGACCTCCACAGTGGTGTCCTGCTTCTCGTCCTTGATGAAGATCGGGGGCTTGTGGAGGACCACCTTATTTCGGTTCAGGTGTTCCACGAAGGCCCCGATGCCCCCGGCATTCACGAAATCATGGGTGTCTCCAGTGCGCTCGTCGGTGATGCGGATGTGAACGCCCTGGTTGAGGTAGCTCAATTCCCGTAGACGCTGGCTCAGGGTCTCGAAACTGAAGTCGAGGACGTTGTTGAATACTTCGGGGTCGGGCTGGAATCGCACGCGGGTGCCGCGCCGCGCCGTTGGACCAACCAGCTTCAAGGGGGCGTCCGCCTTGCCTTGGGAGAAGGTCATGGCGTGTTCCTGGCCATCCTTCCAGACGGTGAGCCACAGCTTGGACGAGAGTGCGTTCACACAGGACACTCCCACGCCATGAAGTCCGCCGGACACCTTGTAGGCATTCTTTCCATCGGTGCTGGTGTTGTCGAATTTACCCCCGGCATGGAGCACTGTCATGATCACCTCGGCGGCGCTGCGACCCTCCTCCTTGTGGATATCCACGGGAATACCGCGGCCGTCGTCCTGCACGGTGCAGCTGCCGTCACTGTGTAGGATCACATCGAC
Organism: uncultured Holophagaceae bacterium; assembly: GCA_903919165.1. Classification (GTDB taxonomy): domain Bacteria; phylum Acidobacteriota; class Holophagae; order Holophagales; family Holophagaceae; genus Geothrix. The sequence goes on along the minus strand of CAIXHJ010000474.1, from coordinate 8,842 downwards.
TTGCTTGCAGAAGCCCGCCAGGGCCTCGTCCACGGAGTTGTCCACCACTTCGTAGACCATGTGATGCAGGCCGCTGCCGTCGTCGGTATCGCCGATGTACATGCCGGGCCGCTTGCGAACAGCCTCGAGGTCTCGCAGAACCGTGATGTTGTCGGCGGTGTAGCTATCGGTTTCCAGGGGGGTGTGGACACGTGCACTGAGGACTTCTTCTGACATCAAGACTCACTGGGTAAGTTTCGGTGAATTACTGTGTTCCGGGTGCGGGTCAGACCGTGGCGCTATTTGCAAAGCGGACGGGCATGAGGACATAGCGAAAGCTGAGATCCTCAAGGCTGGGTGACATAAATACGCCCTGACCAACCTCATCCTTGAACTGATAAACCGCCTCCTCGCCAGGCAACCGTTCCAGTAGCTCCGTGAGGTAGTCGATGTTGAAGGCCAACTCAAAGGGGTGCTCCTCGCCCGTGAAGGGAAGGGTGGCCTGATTCACACCTTCGTCGGGATGCTGAAAAACCGTGCGCAGATTGGGGAACTCGAAGAATAGGCGCACGTTCTTGTTGTAGTCGTCCTTCTTGAGCCCCACGAAGCGGAGGGTGCGCAGGAAGGCCTCTCGGTCCATGATCACTCGCTTGGGTAACTCGGCTGGGAGAACTTTCTCATAGGCGGGGTAATTACCTGTGACGAGACGCGTGCTGAACTTCAAACCTGGTTGGTCTAGGTACAGTGTTGTGCCGTCCCAGCAGAGTTCCACCTCCCCCTCATCGCCGAGGAGGGTCGGAATGAGATCCAGGGCTCGTTTTGGCACGATGAGACGCACCTCATCCTTCAACTTCGTATCACAAGGCACCTCTGCCACAGCCAGTCTGAACCCGTCTGTAGAAACCACCCGGATATGGTGCTTGGACAAATGCACAAGCACCGCTGACAGGGTGGGTTTGGTGGCATCCTTGCTCACCGCGATGGACCCCAACTGAATGGCCCGCTTGAACCGAGGTACGGGAATGTTCACGACCGGCAATTCCTTCCCCGGACTCGGGAGTTCGGGGAACCCTTCACCGGGTTGGATGTTGTGTTCGGAGTTCATTCCCTTGGCCCGTAACCAGAGACGGCTTCCGGCATCCGGACACTCCAGACTTAGAATCCCCTCTGGAAAAACGCGCACCGTTTCAATGAATTTCTTCCCCGGAACTGCCATGGTCCATTGACCCTGGCCCTCACCAGGAACCGTAGCTTCAAAAGCCAGTTCCATGTCCGTGGCCTTCAGGATGACCTCCTTGGCGCGGACATCCACAAGGATGTGCTGAAGGATTGGAAGGGTCACGCGACGATCAAGAGCGTGTTTCAAGAGACCCAGTGTCCGGTCCAGACGATCCTTGGATACTTGTAATTGAAGATTCATGAATCACCCTTGATGATGCTGAGGACCTGGGCAACCTGTGGAAAGTCGTGTCAAAGCTCTATCCTACCGGAGTTTCACTGCCCGGGACAGGCTGTGGACAAGCTCCGGAACCCCGTGGAAGGAAGGCCATGAACCCCTATGGATTCCCACCTTGAGCCGGGTTGTGGATCCCCTAGCCAGGAGGGCTGTGGATAAAATCATATTATTAATCAAATCAATGAATACTATTGAGAAGAGCCTGAACCAGCCTGTGGAATTCAGGATCGCGCTTCATGCGGTCTCTGACAGAGTCAACGGCGTTCATAACGGTGGAATGGTGCATGTTGAAGGAACGTCCGATATCGGTAAACGGTGATGAGGCAATCTCGCGAGCGAGATACATGGCAACCTGACGGGGAACGAGGATGGCCTGTTGGCGGGATCGTTTCTTCATGAGGTCGACGAAGGACACATTGAAGGTTTCCGCCGTCATACGGTAGATACGATCTGGATGAACGGGTGCAGAGGGCTCTTCTCCACTCTGACCCAGGAAAGCGGCGTGGGCCACCTCCAAGGAGGGCGGTATTCCAATCAGGCTGGCTTGGAAGATCACGCGCGTGAGGAAACCCTCCAGGTCCCGCACACTGCCCTTAGCCTTGTGGGCGATGAAGGTGAGAACATCCTCCGGGATGGGGGGTACATGTTGAAAGTCCACGTCCTCAAGCTTCTTTTTTAGGATCGCGATGCGCGTCTCAAAGTCCGGTGGCTGGATGTCTGCGGTGAGGCCCCATTTAAACCGGGTGATGAGCCGCTCATGGCAACCCTCCAGCCTCTGGGGGGGTTTGTCGGAGGTGATGACGATTTGCCGCCCATGTTGAAGCAGATGCTCCAGGATGTGGAAGATCTCTTCCTGAGTACGCTCCATCTTCCCGAGCGTCTGGACGTCATCGAGCAGTAACACATCGTTCTGCTGGTACTTCTTGCGCATGGGCTCAGTGTTCTTTGCCCGGATGGCCACAGTCAGCTCATTGAAGAAGTTGTCCACCTTGAGGTAGACCACACGCAGCCCGGGAGCCCGTTCGAGCAGGCCCTTTCCAATGCCAACCATCAGGTGGGTCTTGCCGAGGCCCGCACCTCCGTAGATGAACAATGGATTCATACTGAGGGGTGTCGCCGCCTTGCCGTAACTATCCACCACCGCTCTGGCGGCAGCGAAAGCCAACTGGCTACCAGGGCCGACGACAAAGCGATCGAGGGTATAGCGGTTGAACAGGTGGGGAAAGGAGATGGTCGACGGTTCCACGCCTGGCGCTACGCGGGGTCCTCTTTTCGGGCTGGCCTTTAATTCCACCGCCGGTGTGCCGTTGATATGGAATTCCAGGCGCAAGTCGGCCAACCCGCCCTGGGCCAGCGCGTCGCTGAATTCCTCTGGCAACTGCTGCTCGATCCACAGTTTAGCGGCGGCACTGGGAACCTGGATCCAGAGCGCACCATCCTTCACCTTCAGGGGTTCGCAAGGCGCGATCCACTCCTTGAAGCTGGCCTCGGGCAACTGCTTGGATAGTCCGAGGCGGATGGTGTCCCAGAGGGCTGTGGGATCGGCGGATCGCATGGGTTCACCAGCATGGGTGGAACGGGGCGCGCACGCGTCGTCTACGGAGGGCACAACTCGCACTCCGTCCACGCCGGGCTCGCGGGGGGGAACCCAATCTAGCACCACACCACGGAGATGGTAGAGCGGAAATACTCTTGAGCCCGTGGGGGCTCGCTGATATCCTCGAAGGTTCGTCCTCCTCCCCGGGAGGAGGTCCCCGAGGTGGAACCATGAAGCGCACCTTCCAGCCCAACAATCGTCGCCGCGCCAAGACCCACGGCTTCTTGAGCCGCATGAAGACGAAGAACGGCCGCCTGGTCCTCAAGCGCCGCCGCGCGAAGGGGCGCCACGTTCTGGCGCTCTAGCCCGCTTCCGTGATTTACAAAGGCCGCTTCCGCACGGTGCGGCACAAAGACCACGCCGTTCCCGCACCCCTGCCCCAGCCCTTGTTGGGGCGGTCTTCTTGGCTAGACGTCCGAGCCTGGCGCAGGGTGGACACCAAGGGGCCGATGCTGCTGGTCACATCGCCACGAAAAACCGGCGGCGCCGTGCAGCGAAACCGTTTCCGCCGCCGCGTAAGGATGGCCTTCCTTGCCCAGGCGAGTCCCTTGCAGGACCATCCTTGGGTGGTGTGGGTGCGCCCTAGCCGGACAGCGCCGCCTCTTGACACGATCAGCCTCTGGGACATTGAAAGCCAGCTTCAACTGGCCCTGCGCCGTCTTACCCCTATGGATACGCCATGAACAACCGCAACGTCCTCTTCTTCGTCATTGGCAGCATCCTCTTGCTCGGTGGCCAGTTCTGGCTCTCGTCTCGGTACGCCAAGCCCGCCCCGAAGGCTGAGATTCAGCAATCACCCCCGGTTGCAATCAAGCCGGCTGACACCCCTGCACCAGCAGTGGCGCCCCCCGCACCGCTTCCCGAGGCCCGGCCCGCGGGTGGATTGAAGGCAGCCGATCCCGCAGCCGTCCATACCTTTTCCTCGGACGAATTGAGTCTCACTTGGCAAGTGGCTACGGGGGCCCTCAAGCAGGTGGTCTGGCGCCAGGACGGCACGCCCTTCTTCCCGGAGACCTTCTCGGGTCTGGGCGCCCTGAAGGGGGCCGGATTTGAAACCGTGCGCGAGGACCGCGGCGCGGGCGGGACCGCAATCGTGTTTGAGAACACCGCCGGAGAGAGCCTCACCTACCTCGTGCCAATCCGGGGCCACAGCCTGAAAATCGAAGCCGCATCACCACACAATGCCACCCTGCAGTTGATCGTGAACCCAACAACCGACGAGCCAGTGAAGCACCTGGGCCGCGTGTTCACCTTGACCGAAAAGGGCGTCGAGGCCGTGACCTGGTCCGAGATGCTACACGACTCCTTCTTTAGCTTCCTGGGAGTCAAACGCAAGGTTCTGCCCCCCACTGCCGAGCGCCTCGGGCTGGATGCAGGCGTGGAGAAGGACGCAAAGAGTCAACGCAATCACTACTTCGCCGCCCTGTGGAAACTCCCCCGACCCGCAGGCCAGGATGCCTCGGGCTACGAGTTGCTGCCCCAGAATGGTCGACTTGAGGCCTCGCTGTACCTCGGCCCCAAGCAGGCCGAGCCCCTCCTGGCTTTCGAGAAGCCTTTCACCCAAGTCATTGACTACGGCTTCTTTGGAGCCGTGTCCCACCTCCTCTTCTGGATCCTGAAGAAGGTCCACGCCGTGGTGGGCAACTGGGGTTGGTCCATCGTGGTATTCACCTTCATCATTCGCGTCATCTTCATGTGGCATTTGTCCGCCAAGCAGACCATCTCCATGCTCCGCATGAAGGATTTCGAGCCGCACCAGAAGGCCCTCCAGGCCAAGTACGAAAAGTTCGGCAGCGACATGACCAAGAAGGCCGAGATGCAGAAGGAGCTCATGGCGCTCTACAAGAAGAATGGGCACAACCCCATGGGCGGCTGCCTTCCCATGCTGCTCCAGATGCCCATCTTCCTGGCCCTCTGGTCCATGCTCAACAACGTCTTCGAACTGCGCCATGCGCCCTTCTTTGGCTGGATCACGGATCTGTCCGCCGGTGATCCCTACTACATCTACCCCGTGCTCATGGGTGCCTCCATGTTCGCCCAGCAGTACATGACCCCCTCCGTCGGCGATCCAGCCCAGCGCAAGATGATGCTGGTGATGATGCCCGCGATGATGACCTTCTTTTTCGCCCAGACCTCTGCAGGTCTCGTGATCTACTATTTCGTGTTCAACCTCATCGGCCTTGCGCAGACCTGGTGGATCATGAGGACCTACCAGCCCCAGCCCATCACCGTGTAGGAGTCTGCCATGCGGAAAAGCGGCGCCAGCCTGGAGTCCGTCCCTGAACTCATCGCCCGCTGGGGCGTCCATTTGGGCCTGGTGCTGGAAGCCCGGTTTGTGCCCTCTGGAGACGAAGAGGCCTTTCCCAACCGGGTGGTAGTCACAGGTCCCGATGCAGCCTTGCTTGGCGCCAACCGGGGGGCAGCCCTGGATGCCCTGCAGTTCTTGGTCCACGAAGCCCAGGGCGAGCGGGAGGACCAGAGGCTCGCCTATTTGGATGTGAAGGGCGCCCGCCTCTTCCGCATGCAGGAGGTCATGGCGATGGGCCAGTTTGCCGCCCAAAAAGCCAGGGAGTTGGGCAGCCACACGCTGGGGGCGCTGAGCCCCCGCGAGCGCCGCTGGGTGCACCTGGTGGTCAGCCGAGAGGCGGGCCTCGGCACGGAGAGCGAAGGCACCGGCACCTTCAAGCCCGTGAGGGTTTTCCGGAAGTAGACTGGCAGAGTGCTTCCGGCCTCCGATCCCATCTGCGCCCCTGCGACCCCCCTGCTTCCTTCGGCGGTAGCGTTGGTGCGGGTCTCCGGGAGCGGTCTCGCCTCTCTCCTGGCTCCCCTTCTGGCGTTACCCGAACCGCGAAAAGCCACACTTCGAGTCCTGAAGTGGGACGGGTTTCGCGAGCGCGCCCTGGTACTGTATTTCCCAGGGCCAGACAGTTACACCGGAGAGGACGTCGTCGAGCTCCAGACCCACGGCAACCCGCTCCTGGTTAGGCGGCTGCTGCGCTATCTGGGCACCCTGGGCGTGCGCTTGGCCGAACCGGGCGAGTTCACCCGAAGAGCCCTCCTGAATGGCAAGCAGGGTCTGCTGGAAGCCGAGGCCCTTCGGGACTTGGTCGCGGCCGAAACCGACACCCAGCTTCGAATGGCCCAGGCCCGGGCCGGGGCCCAACCCGGATGGATCTCTGAAGCCCGCCTCGCACTGACCCCCTGGATGGCCCGGGCCGAAGCCGTGGTGGATTATGGAGAAGACGAGAGAATCTACTTGAATTTGAAAGACTTGGCATCTGTCCTCGAGCCTCTCCGCAAACGGTTCCACGTGGAACATATACGCGCCCAGGCGGGCCAGCACCTGCGGGACGGCATTCGCCTGGCCGTAGTGGGTCGTCCCAATGCCGGGAAGAGCACCCTTTTCAATGCCCTGGCCGGGGAGGATCGGGCCATTGTTACAGAAGTCCCTGGCACCACTCGGGACGTCCTGGAGGTGCGTTGCGAATGGCGCGGCCTGCCCTTGCGGCTTTTTGACACCGCCGGACTCCGGGACACCGAGGATCCGGTGGAACGTTTGGGCATGGCTCGAGTCGGCCCCGTTCTTGAGGTAGCCGATCTGGTCCTCCACCTGATTCCCGCGGGGGAGCAAGCCTCGGGATTGATCCAGGCTGCCCTTGCTCCCTTCCAGGGCAAGGTCTTGGAGGTGAGAACCTTTTCAGATCAGATGATGGTCCCGGGCGTGGCCGTCGCCGCGAACCTCGGGGACCTCGATGCCCTGGCGGCGGCGCTTCAGGAGCGCCTGCTTGGTGGCTTGGCCCCGGACGCCTGCCTGGGCGCCCTGGCGACGGACCGACAGGTCGAACTGCTCGGGGAGTTGGCCAAACAAATGGACCTCCTGCTGGACCTCGATGCGGATTGTCCACCGGAGCTACCCGCATCCATACTGCAGGGAGCCTGGGGCCTGCTTTCCAGGCTCACGGGTGAAGACAGGGCCGACAGCGCCCTGGACGCCCTCTTCGGCGGCTTCTGTCTCGGGAAGTAGCGGGAAGGAGTTCGTTGCAAAGTAGACTGGGCGTGGGAGCGACGATGAATTCCGGGTATGAAGCGGTGATAGGTCTCGAAGTGCATGTTCAGCTTCGGACGCGATCCAAGATGTTTTGCGCCTGCCCAAATGCCACGGGGGACACTCCGAACAGCCACACATGCCCGGTCTGCCTGGGGCTTCCCGGTGCCCTGCCCGTCCTGAACGCCGAGGCCGTGCGCATGGCCCTCGTCCTGGGGCTGGCCGTATCAGCGAACATCCAGCCAGAGAGCACCTTCTACAGGAAGCAGTATTTCTATCCGGATCTGCCCAAGGGGTATCAGATCACCCAGGGCCCTGTGGCCATCATCGAGGCGGGATACCTGGACATCCCTGGAGATGCCCGGGTACGCGGAGAGGATGGTTCCGTGCGGATCCGCGTGGAAAGGGCCCACCTGGAAGAGGATGCCGGGAAGAGCCATCACGACCTGGACGGGAAGTCCAGCCATGTGGACCTGAATCGGGCCGGTGTGCCGCTCCTGGAGATTGTCGGGGCTCCAGATCTCCGCAGTGCGCAGGAAGCCTCCGACTACCTGAAGTCCCTCCATCGGCTGGTGGTGGGCCTCGGAATCTGCGACGGAAACATGGAGGAGGGCAGCTTTCGCTGTGACGCCAATGTGAGTGTCCGGCCGAGCGGAGAGGCAACCTACGGTACCCGGGTCGAAGTGAAGAACCTTAACTCCTTCCGCTTCATGCGCCAGGCCCTGGACCACGAGATCGAAAGGCAGGCGACTCTTCTGGAGAGGGGAGAACCAGTCCAGATGGAAACCCGGGGCTGGGACGCCTCCCTGGGAGAAACGCGGGGCCAGCGGACAAAAGAAGCGGCCATGGATTATCGCTATTTCCCTGAACCGGATCTCCCCCCCCTCCTGATCGATTCCACCGAAATCGAGAGGGCCCGCATGGCTCTCCCGGAACTGCCCGCGCAGCGGATCCAGCGTTGGCGTGATGACTACGGATTGGGACTGGGCGAGGCGCAGGCGCTGGCTCAGAGCCCCGCCTTCGCGGCCTACTTCGAAGCCGTGGTGGAAAGCAGTGGCTCAGGTTCCGGAGCGGCTGCCTGGATGCTCGGCGAAGTCAGCCGCACCCTGAATGATCGGGGGATAGGCATCGATTCCTTCCCCCTTGCACCAGAGGCCTTGGCGAAGCTTGTGAGCCTCGTGGAGAGTCGATCTCTCGGGTTTGGCACGGCAGCGGACCAGGTTTTCCCAGCCATGCTTGCAGGTGGGGGGAGTGCGGAATCGATCATGCACCAGAGGGGGCTGGAGCAGGTGAGTGACCGGAGCACCATCGAAGCCCTGGTGGCCCAGGCGTTGGCGGCGAACCCGGGACCGGTGGCCCAAATCCGGGCCGGCAAGGAGAGCCTCAAGGGCTTCCTGGTGGGCCAGATCCTCAAGGCTGGACAGAGCAAGCTGAATGCAAAACTTGTGAACGAGGTGCTGTCCGAAGCGCTGGCCAAAGGCGGATCGTGAACCCATCCTGGGCTCATGACGAATGAAATCCCTTCCGCTCTCGAGGCCTACCATCCTGGCGTGGTTCATGTCTGCTGCAAGTGCGGCTGTTCCGTGGTGGACGCGGTGATGACGCCCGGTGAACCCTTCCGCTGTGTGGATTGCCGGGGCCTGGTCCCGGCGCCCGAGGACGAACTCACCCGCGCGGCCATGGAAGATCACGGGACCTATGACGTGCCAGACGAGCGGCCCACCGTCTGGCGACTCATCGTGGTCCTCGCCTTTGCCGTGGTGGC
>CAIXHJ010000473.1 GCA_903919165.1 uncultured Holophagaceae bacterium | reverse complement strand
GACCAATTGAAATATGGTGGTGAATCTGTTTCAGTGCGAGCGGCCGGTGGCTTGGGATGAACGGCCGATCAGAACAACCGCCCCACAAGAGCCGCCAATGCGGTTTCCACGCGGAGGATCCGCGGGCCCAGATCCAGTGGTTGGAGGCCAGCCTTCAGGAGACTCTGCACCTCCGCTTCGATCCAGCCGCCCTCGGGACCGATGGCCAGGGTGAAGGGGGCCACCAGCACCTTGGGCGCGGCCCCGCCGGTTCCGGGATGGGCCACGAGTCCTGTTCCGCCCCTCAGCAGACTCGGCAACTCGTCCTCCACGAAGGGCCGGAAGAACCGCGCCAGTCGCAGCTCCGGCAGCACCGTGTCCTTGGCCTGCTCCAGCCCGAGGATCAGGTGCTCGCGCAGGTTCGCCTCCTTCAGCTTCGGGCTGCTCCAGTAGGCCTTCTCCACCTTCCAGGCGTTCAGCAGCACGATGCGCGCGGCGCCCAGACTCGAGGCGGCGGCCACCACGCGATTCAGCACTTTCGGGCGGGTCAGGGCGATCACGAGGGTCAGCGGCAGCTTGGGCGGCGGTTCCTGATCCAGGACCAGGGCCAGTTCCAGGGCCTCGTCATCCAGGCGCAGTACCCTGCCCCGGCCCATCTTCCCACCCAATAAACCCACCGTCAGGTCGTCCCCGACACCCGCCCGGTGCACCTCGCGAACATGCTGGAGGCGGCGGCCCGTGAGACGGGCACGGTCCGAGGAAATCAGATCCTCCGGCAGGAGCAGGACCAGGTTCATGGGCCTACTTCCGCGTCGCCTTGGGCCTCAGCGCAGCCTTTGGTTTCGGCTTCGCCTTGGGCTTGGCCTTCGCGGCCACGGCGATGGCCTTGGCCATCCAGGGCGCCAGCTGCTCCGGGTCTTCCAATACTTCGGCGGGCAGTTCGTAGTACTGCATGGGCTTGTCGGGGTCGCCGAAGGGCAGGAAGGGGCCCATGCCCGCCGCCACGAAGTCCGGGCGGTTGCTGTCGTCCACTTTGAAATAGATCACGCCGTCATCCGCCAGGGCGAAGGCCCGGCCTTCGGCGAAGAAGCAGAGACCGCCGAACATGGGGCGGGAAGTGATGGGACGGATCTGCCCCAGCTGCTCGAGGAGGTATGTGCGGAAGCTCACAGAGACGGCCATGGGGGAATGCTACTCTCCCTAGTGTCTTTGCAAAGGTCCCGCCATGCGGATCCACACCCTCGATGACCTGCTCCGCGCCGTGAAGGACCGCCCTCGCAAGCGCCTGGTGGTGGCCTGCGCCAACGACGCCCACACCCTGGAAGCGGTGAACGCCGCCGTGGCGTCGGGCCTGGTGGAAGCCATCCTCGTGGGCGATGAGACCCTGATGAAGAAGACCTGCCGGGATCTGGGGCTGCCTGAGGGACGCTTTCGGATGGTCCATGCCCCCACGGACGCCGAGGCCGCTGCCAGGGCCGTGGCCATGGTCCGGTCCGGCGAGGGCGACCTGCTCATGAAGGGCCTGCTCAGCACGGACAAGTACATGAAGGCCATCCTGAACAAGGAGGAGGGCCTGCTGGATCCGGGCGCCATCCTGAGCCACGTGACCGTCATGGAGCATCCTGGCCACCCCAAACTCCTCATCGCGGGCGACGTGGCCGTGATCCCCGAGCCCGACTTCAGGGAGAAGCTGGCCATCCTCGGGTACCTGGTGAACACCGCCCGTGCGCTTGGCATTGAGCTGCCGAAGGTCGCCGTGCTGGCGGCCTCGGAGCAGGTGCAGCCGAAACTGAGGTCCAGCGCCGAGGCCGCCCTCCTGGCGAAAATGGCGGATCGCGGCCAGATCCAGGGCGCCCTGGTGGATGGCCCCATGGCCCTCGATGTCGCCGTCGATCCCGAATCCGCCCGCATCAAAGGCATCGGTGGTCCCGTCGTCGGCGATGCGGACTGCCTGCTCTTCCCCTTCCTCGAGGCGGGCAACGTGTTCTACAAGACCTGCACCAAGCTCGGTGGCGCCGAAGTGGCCGCCGTCGTGGCCGGGGCGCGGGTTCCCTGCGTCCTGAGCAGCCGGGGCGACAGCCCCAGGACCAAGCTCAGCTCCATCGCCCTGGCGGCGCTGCTGGCCTAGAGAGACCACCAATAAGCCAAAGCCTTAACCACAAAGACAGGAAGACCACGAAGGAGGGCCGAAGTTTTCTTCGTGGTCTTCACGTCTTCTCGGTATCGGGTCCGCCGATACGCGAGGCCACCCGAAATATCGTGGTGAATCCTTTTCAGTTCGAGGGTGGGTAGTCCTTGGCCATCTCGCGCCCTGACAGCACGCGCAGGGCACCCTTGGCGAGGGCGGCCATCTCGTTTTCGCCGGGGTAGACCTTGACAGGGCAGCCCAGAGCCGCGGTGAGGCGGCGCAGTTCGCCCACGAGCCTGGCGGAGCGGGCCATGCCGCCGGTGAGCAGGATGGCGTCGATGGGCTCGCCCTCGAAGGCGGGCGCCAGGGCCGTGATGGCCTTGGCGATCTGGTAGGCCAGGGCGTCGTAGACCAGCCTGGCATCATCATCTCCGGCGTCCACACGGCGCTCCACCTCGCGCAGGTCCGCGGTGCCCAGCAGGTCCATGAGGCCGCCGTGCCCTTTGTTCAGGAGCTTCAGTTCGGCCTTCGTGTACTTGCCGGAGAAGCAGAGGTCGATGAGCTGGCCCGGCGGCAGGCTGCCCGAGCGCTGGGGCGAGAAGGGCCCCTCGCCATCCAGGCCGTTGTTCACGTCGATGTAGCGGCCCTTGCGGTGGGCGCCCACGGTGATGCCCCCGCCCATGTGGGCCACGATGACGTTGATGCGCTCGTAGAAGGTCTCGTGCTCCTCGGCATAGCGGCGGGCCGTGGCGATCTGGTTCAGGGCATGGCTGATCACCCGGCGGGGCAG
>CAIXHJ010000472.1 GCA_903919165.1 uncultured Holophagaceae bacterium | reverse complement strand
GACCGGCTGAAGTCCATCGGAGATCGGCTTCCCAAGTCATGAATGGCATATTGCGGTGGCGCACGCCGAGGGTTGTCTGGGAGGGCAGTTCCAGCGTCGAGGACCCAGCCGCCATTGGCTGGGATGCAGTCAGGAGGGTCGCGGCCCGGAGGTCGGTACCCAGGGAAGCTGTGCTCAGACCATCGTTGGCGAAGAGGCCCAGGTTCGCATCCCTGAATCCCGCCTTCATGTCGAGGTCCGCCTTCAATCCCGACTGGTACACGAAACCCAGCGTCCAACGGGGGTTGATGGCCCACCGAGCACCCAGCGAGTAGCTGGGCACCAGCTTGTCGGCACTCTGTCCGACCCGCTGTTCCACCAGTCCATTCACCGGATTCGCCACCGAAGCCGATTGGGTCGGATCGTTGGGTACGTTGAACCGCATCACGCTGGTGGATGCGTAAGATAGGCGCGCCACCCCGAGCCCGAAGCCTACAGAAAACTGTTGGTTCAGGGCCCAGGCGGCCTGGGCTTCCATCCGCCGGGCCGACAGATCGATTCCGCCACCCAGGTATCGGCTCGGAGCATCGTCCAGCAACTTCCCATGGCGCAGATAGGGCTCGTCCAGCTTCAGGCCGAGGGTCAGGGCGGGGGTCAGGCGTGTGGCCAAGCCGAAGGCGCCGATGGCGCGATTGCGGTTATGGCTGAACAGGGTCTGCTGGGTGGACTCCATGGTCTGCTGGGTGGATGACATCTCCAACCCGGCGGACAGGTAGATCCCCCCTTTCTCCTTCAGGGAGGCCAGCAGCGCGGGATTGGTCGCAGCCGCCTCCAGGCTGTAACCATAGGCCACCTGTGCACCGCTTCGCGCGATGCCCACGGGATCTGCGGCCGGCAGGGCCATGCTCTGGGCGGCGACGGGAAGGGCGCCCAGGCTCAAGACCAGCCCCATTCCGACAATTTCACGAACCACTTGGGCCATACCCCACGCCTCCCGAGACACGCTTCTTGAGTGGCCCGAACCCGGGAAGGGTTCAAACCCAAGGTTCCAGCATCGCCAAAAGAGCCCGTTTCACCAAGCGAAGTATTCCAGACCGAGTCACGGTCAGTGCTCGGACTCGCCCATGAAGCGCACCAGCAAGCGGTCCACCAGTTCCCACACCTCCAGCAGCGCTGCCAGGCCCATCACGAGGCCTAATCCCAGCGCCAATGCCCGACCCCATGGCCCCATGAGAGCCCGACACAGGCCTGGCAAGTGCCAGAGGAGGACCGGCAGCCTCAGCCGCCCATAGAAAGCGAGCGTAGACAGCAGCATCCCGCCCCACAGCAGGTAGAAGAACCTCAGCGTTCGGAAGAGGACGTCCCAGATGAAGGGACGGGGAGAGAAGAAAGGCATAGAGGGACCAGCATACCTTGGGTGGTCATCCGTACATGTCCAGGAAGCTTGACGGCCTTAAAGGTCAAACGTGGAGGACCTGCCACCCCAATCGGAGGATCAGGGCTCCCACCACGCCGATGAACACCCCCCGGACCCAGTGGCTGCCCTTGCTCAGGGCCACACGGGCACCAAGGTAGCCCCCGGCTCCGTTGGCCGCCGCCATGCTGAGGGCGACCGATGGAATCCAGCTCCCCTGCCAGAGGAAGAGCCCCATGGCCGTGAGGTTCGAAGCCCAGTTCACGCTCTTGGCCAGGGCCGAGGCCCGCAGGAAATCGAAGCCCAGCACCGCCACGAAGAGGAAGATCAGCAGCGAACCCGTGCCGGGTCCGAAGAAACCGTCGTAACAGCCCAAAACCATCGCGATGAGGGTGGTCAGGCCCCGCTGGTGACCGAGGCCGAACCGGGGTGCATGAACGTGGCCCAGGTCGGGCTTGAGCAGGGTGAACGCCAACATGGCCACCAATAGAACCAACATGACGGGCCTCAGGAAGTCACCATGAATCCGGTACGTGAGCCAGACACCGCCGGATGCCCCTAGGGCTGAGGCCGCCACGGGCCTGACCATTTCCCGCCAGGACAAGGTCCCCGACCAGAGGAATTTCCCCGCCGCCATGGTGGTCCCCGTGCAAGCGACCACCTTGTTCGTGCCGAGCAGGGTTGGCAGTGGAGTCCCCGTGGGTAGCGCGATCATCAACGCCGGCACGGTGATAAGTCCGCCCCCGCCCACGACAGCGTCAATGAAGCCCGCCAGCAGCGCGGCAAGCATGAGCAGCAGAATCGCGGATAGGCTGGGCACAGCCTCAAACCTTGAGGATCTCCGCTTCCTTGTGCTTCATGGCCTCGTCAATCTCCTTGATGTGGGCGTCTGTCAACTTCTGGATGTCATCCAGGATCTTCTTCGCCGCATCCTCGGAGAGGTGGGCCTCCTTGGCCTTTTCGAGCTTCTTCACATCCTCGTTGGCGTCGCGGCGGATGTTGCGCACGCCGGTCTTGATCTCCTCGCCCAGGCGGTGGAGCACCTTCACCAGTTCCTTGCGGCGCTCCTCCGTGAGCATGGGGATGGGCAGACGGATCACATTGCCGTCGTTGGAAGGATTGATGCCCAGGTCCGACTTGAGAATGGCAGTCTCCACGGCCTTAATGGCGCTCTTGTCGAAGGGCGCCACCACCAGCATCCCAGCCTCAGGGACGGACACTGTGGCCATCTGGTTCAAGGGCACCACAGATCCGTAGTAATCCACATGCACGTTATCCAGGAGGCTGGCATTGGCTCGGCCGGTTCGGATGGTGGCCATTTCCTTCTTCAAGGCCTCCACGGAAGCATGCATGCGGCGCTTCGTCTCTTGCAGGATGGCATCGGGGGTCTGAGTGGACATGGGCACCTCGGAGTTGAACGGCTTTCCTTTATACAACAGGGGGGAGTCCTCTGCAGGTTCTCACCTGCGTGTTAGAGTGGAGCATTCCCCGAGGTCCCCATGCGCATGCTTTGCCTGCTGGTCCCCTTGGCACCCCTGGCCCTGTTCGCCGCCCCCGCCACCAGCCCCACCTCAACCGAGATGGCGCTCACCAGCGCGGATGGGTTCGCGCTCAAGGGCACGCTTACCCTTCCAGTGGCGAAGGGCAAGGTCCCCGTCGTCATCCTGGCCCACCAGTTCCACTTGGATCGCTCCGGCTGGGCGCCCCTGGTCGAGCGCCTCGCGGCACGCGGCATCGGTACCCTGTCCTTGGACCTTCGCGGCCACGGCGCCAGCACCATGAAGGGTGGTGTTGAAGTGGCTGTATCCGGCGATTTCGTCGCTTCCGCCAAGACCGTGGGCTTCGACCAGATCCCCGCCGATCTGGTCCAGGCCGCCGCCTGGCTTCGCAAGCAGCCGGGCGTGGATGGCCGCCGCATCGGCCTCGCGGGCTCCAGCGTGGGCGCCTTTTCGGTGCACCTGGCCACCCCCGAGGTGAAGCCCGTCGCCGTACTCAGCCTCAGCCCCGCGGGTACCCTCGCCTTCGGCAATGGTGCGCGAGAAAAACTGAAGGGCTCGGTGCTGCAGGGAAGAGCCTCGACCCTGGTTCTTGCCTCCAGCGGCGACAAGGATGCTTACGAAAATGCCCTGACCATGAAGGATCTGCCGGGTGTATCCCTGAGTCTCCTGGAAGGAGATGGGCACGGCTTCGCCTTCTTCAAAGATCACGCCGACCTCATGGCCGTCTTTTTCGGCGAGTACCTGACCTATCACCACACCGGCAAGAACTACGCTGCAGTCATGGCCAAGCCTGCGGCCAACTCCGGAAACGTCATCAGCGACAAGACGCTAGCCGAAAAAAAGGCTGCGGAGGCCCCGAAGTAGCGCCGAGAAATGACCCTCACATGTCACCCCGAGTCCTCCCGCCACTAGCCCTGCTGGTGCTGGTGGGATTCCTCGCCTGCTCAGGGCCACGGCGATTGGAAACCAGTATGGGGGGGCGAGAGATGGAGGACTTTTGCGCCGAGGCGCAGAAGGTCGACGGCCAGTGGTGGTGCGAACTGAAGCTT
>CAIXHJ010000471.1 GCA_903919165.1 uncultured Holophagaceae bacterium | reverse complement strand
TCGCGCACATCCTGGCGCTCGGCCAGCACGCCGGCCTCCGCCAGGAGGCGTTCCGCGGGCAGCTGGCCCGCGAGACGCGCTTCCTCCAGGAGCTGCTCGATGCGCTGCCGGTAGAGGCCCGGCAGCTCAGCGGCCTGGGTCTCCGTCTCGGACCGGAGGCGTTCCCGCAGGGCCTTCAGGCGAGACAGGCCATCCTCGAAGAAGGGTCGCAGCCGATCCGCTTCGCGGGTTCGTCCTGCATTCCAGGCATCCAACAGCGCCTTCAAGGCCTCGCGGACAGGGGTCTCCAGCCTTTCTCCGAGATCAGATGCGGGGGACTGGAAGGCGCCGGGCAGGCGGAAGAAGGCTTCAGCCGTGAGCGGAGGCAGCTTCAGCCATTCAGCATCCTCCTGCCAGCCCTTGGCCACGGAACGCAGCAGGGCGCGGTTCATCCGGGGTTCCAGGGAGGGTTCGTCCTGCACTTCGATGGTGAGGTCGAGCTTGCCGCGCTGGGCCGCGACCCGCACCTGGGCGCGGATGCCGGCCTCCAGCGGAAACAGGGCGGGCGGCAGACGCAGGCTGAGGTCCAGGGATTTGGAATTGACGCTCCGCAGGGTGAGGCGAAGCTGCCCCGCCTCCAGAGGGCGGACAATCTCGGCGAAGGCAGTCATGGATTTCATCGGCGCGTCCGGAGGGGAACCCCAGAGTAGCGCACCGATTTCCGCTCAGTGCACGCGGATCTCCACCCAGGGGGCTTCCTTGCGTCGCCTGGTTTCGTAGGCCGCGATGTCAGCCAGGTTCGCCTCTGTGCGCCGAATCTCGTCGAGGCCCTCCAGCAGGACGGCCTTCCGGGCGGGCTCAAGGTCGAAGGCGAAGCTGTGGTCTCCCCCGCGCACCCGCTGAACGGGAAGATCCACGGTGAGGGGGCCTTCCACTGTGGCCAGGGTCTCGATGGCTGCCATGGAGAGCGCCACCGGCAGCAGGCCGTTGGAGAAACAGTTGGTGTAGAAGATGTCGGCGAAGGAGGGCGCGAGGATGGCGCGAATGCCGAAGTCCTTCAGGGCCCAGGGGGCATGTTCGCGGCTGGAACCACAGCCGAAGTTCGGCCCGGCGAGCAGGATCGAGGCGCCGCGATAGGGCGCCTGGTTGAGGATGAAATCCGGTCGCTCGCGGCCCTCGCTGTCATAGCGCACTTCGTGGAAGAGGTGCTGCCCAAGACCCGAGCGCACCAGGGTCTTGAGGAACTGCTTCGGGATGATGAGGTCGGTGTCTATGTTGGCACGCAGCAGGGGCGCCGCGATGCCGGTGAGGGTGGTAAAGGGCTCCATCTCAGGCCTCCATCAGACGGCGGACATCGGTGAAATGGCCCGTCACGGCGGCGGCGGCAGCCATGCCCGGGCTCACCAAGTGCGTGCGGCTGCCGCGCCCCTGACGGCCCTCGAAATTGCGGTTGCTGGTGCTGGCACAACGGACCCCTTCGGCGAGGCGGTCGTCGTTCATGCCGAGGCACATGCTGCACCCGGGCTGCCGCCACTCGAAACCCGCTTCCAGGAATATGCGGTCCAGTCCTTCGGCCTCGGCCTGACGCTTCACCAGGCCGGAGCCTGCCACCACCAGGGCGCGAACCCCCTGGGCCACTTTCCGTCCGCGGGCCACCGCAGCGGCTTCGCGCAAATCCTCGATGCGGCCGTTGGTGCAGGATCCGATGAAAACGGCCTGCAACTCGATGGCCTCGATGGGTGTTCCCGGTCGCAGATCCATGTATTCGAGGGCCCGCAGCATGGATTGTCGGTCGTCCGTGGAAGCCGCCGTCTCAGGGTCTGGCACGCGTCCCGCGATGTCCGTCACCCACTGGGGACTGGTGCCCCAGGTGACCTGCGGAGCGAGGGACCCGACCTCGAGGGTGATCTCTGTATCAAAGGCGGCATTCTCGTCCGAGGCGAGGGTACGCCAATGGGCCAGGGCGGCTTCCCACATGGCCCTCTTGGGAGCCAGCGGACGGCCGTGGAGGTAGGTGAAGGTCGTCTCATCCGGGGCCACAAGGCCCGACCGCGCGCCCCCTTCGATGCTCATGTTGCAGAGGGTCATCCGGCCTTCCATGGAGAGCGCCCGGACTGCGGGGCCCGTGAACTCCATGACGTGGCCCGTGCCACCCGCGGTGCCGATGTGGCCGATGAGGGCAAGGGCCAGGTCCTTGGCTCCGAGTCCCCGGGGAAGCCTTCCCTCGAAACGCACCCGCAGGTTCCGGGACTTCCGCTGAGGCAGCGTCTGGGTTGCCATGACGTGTTCGACCTCACTGGTGCCGATGCCGAAGGCCAGGGCCCCGAAAGCGCCATGGGTGCTCGTGTGGCTGTCGCCGCAGACGATGGTGGTACCCGGAAGGGTGAAGCCCTGTTCGGGGCCCACTACGTGGACGATGCCCTGGCAGTCATCCAGGAGGGGTAGATAGGGCACTCCGTAGGCCTTCACGTTGGCTTCCAGCGCCTCCACTTGGAGTCGGCAAGTCTCGTCGTCGATGCCCTTTTCGCGGTCGATCGTGGGCACGTTGTGGTCGGCCACGGAGAGGATCGTGTTGGGCCGACGCAGAGGGCGCCCAGCCTCCCGCAGCCCCTCGAAGGCCTGGGGGCTGGTGACTTCATGGACAAGGTGGCGGTCGATGTAGATCAGGCTGGTGCCGTCGGTCCGGGTGGCGACCAGATGCTCGTCCCAGATCTTGTCGTAGAGGGTGCGTGGGTTCATGGCTGCTTTCTCCTGGCAGGAGCAGATGGGTGGGTGAAATCCGTCGCCCGGACGAGCTGGAGGAAGGCCTTTGCCGCGTGCGACAGGGATTCCTCCCGGCGGGTGACCACGCGGATGAGTTTCTCCAACTGGAGTTCGCGGACCGCCACCTCAACCAGCCGCCCCTGGCGGATGCTCTCCAGCACCGTCATGCGGGGCAGGATAGCCACGCCAGTGCCCAGGGCCACGAACTCCTGGATGGTGGCGATGGAACCGAGCTCCACGGTGATGCGCAGGGGAGTACCGCATCGGGAGAAGAGATCGACGATGGCGTTCCGGGTGGGGGTGATGGCGTTATGGGCAATGAAGGTCTCGTGGCCCAGGACCTCCAGGCTTATCTCCTTCCGGCGGGCGAGACGGTGGCCTGGGGGCACCACCAGCACCATGTGGTCGCGGAGGATGACCTCATTCACCAGCTCGGGGTGCATGGGATCGTAGGATACGAAGCCCACATCGAGGCGGCGCTCCAGCACTTCTGCGGGAATACGTTCCGAACTCTGGCGGTAGGCCTGGATCCGGATGGCTGGGTAGGCCTGCTGGTAGGCGAGCAGCACTCCAGGCAGCAGGAATTCCGACACGCTGTCGTTGGCGCCGATGTTCAGCCCCCCGTGCTGAAGGCCCTTCAGCGATCCGAACGTGTCGATGATCTGCTTTCTCAGGTCAAGCATGCGTTGGGCCAAGGGAAGCAGGGTCGAGCCTGCATCCGTGAGCGTCCCGCCCTTGGTGGTCCGGTCGAGTAGGGTCTCGCCCAGTTCCTCCTCGAGTCGCTTGAGGGCCAGGCTCACCGCCGGCTGGGTGCGGTACAGACGCTCAGCGGCCCGCGAGAAACTCTTCTCTCGCGCCACCACCAGGAAGGTCTCCAGCTGTCCCAGGTCCATGAAGGCTCCCAGGTGAAGTGTAGAATTAAAAGAATAACTTATGGAATTATAAAAAAAATTAAATGTATTTATGGGAGCAGACTCGCCATCTTTAGATGATCCCTCCGGCCAAGTCCGGATGAAGGAGTTTCCCTAATCATGGGTACCGAGCGGATCACCATCTTCGACACCACCCTTCGCGATGGCGAGCAATCCCCAGGCTGCAGCATGAACCTGGACGAGAAGCTGCTGATGGCCAGGCAGCTGGATGCCCTGGGAGTGGATGTCATCGAGGCTGGATTCCCGGTCGCCTCGGACGACGACTTCGCTGCGGTCAAGGCCATCGCCGGCACCTGCCGGAGACCCGTCATCGCGGCCCTTTGCCGCACCATCCCACGCGACATCGAACGCGCCTGGGAGGCCCTCCAGGATGCCGCCCATCCAAGGATCCACACCTTCCTGGCCACATCGGACATTCATCTGGAGTACAAGCTCAAGAAGACCCGCGCGGAAGCGCTGGAGATGATCCGCGAGGGCGTCACATTGGCCAAGTCCCTCTGCCAGGACGTGGAATTCTCCGCAGAGGACGCCACACGGAGCGATTGGGACTACCTGGTGGAGGTCTTCACGGTGGCGATCGCGGCGGGCGCCACCGTGCTCAACGTGCCTGACACCGTGGGCTACACGATACCCGACGAATACGGGAAGCTCATCCGCCACCTGCGGGAGCGCGTCCCCGGCATCGAAGGCGTCACCATCAGCGTCCATTGTCACAACGACCTGGGGCTGGGGGTGGCCAATTCCCTGGCCGCCGTGGCAGCGGGGGCGCGGCAGGTGGAATGCACGGTGAACGGGATCGGTGAACGCGCCGGGAACGCGTCCCTAGAGGAAGTGGTCATGGCGCTCTCGGTACGTCACGACGTGATGCCCTTCTCCACGGGCGTGAACAAGGAGTTCATCTACCGCGCGAGCCAGACCCTGGCCAACATCACCGGC
>CAIXHJ010000470.1 GCA_903919165.1 uncultured Holophagaceae bacterium | reverse complement strand
CCTTCCATTGGAGCAGGTTCTGGCCCGGACTCTCTCGGTTACCGGGCAAAAGGCGGGGCTCGTCGATGTCTTCTATTGGGACCAGTCCTGGGTGGGCCGTTTCGTTGAAGAATCCGTCACGCCGCTTGAATTCATGGGGAAAAAGGGGCCCCTCGCTGTTTCGTGTGGGTAACCGACTTATATAGACCAGGTCGGTTCCTCTGGAAGGGCCATTCTGGCTGGGTTCCCCCGGCCTGTTGAGGCCAGGACTGGGCTTCCGGGAAAGAAGGGGTTCAAAACCATGCTGATGCTGAAGGCCGCTGTGGGCGGTGTGGAGAACGCGCCAGCGGTCTCCAGGTGGAACCCGAGGGTGTGGGAAGGACGCGGACCCGGAGGGCGGCCGTAGGCCGTTCCGCGGAGCGGAATCCGACGGGCTTTCCATGCCCGAGCACCGTCCACAGAGGGTGGGTCGGCGCGCCCATTCCAGGGAGAATGGAGCCATGGATACCAACACTCTCTTCACCATGGCACTCGGCCTCCAGGCCCCTTGGGAGGTCAAGAACCTCCAGTTCAACGAGGAGGCCAAACGGTTGGACATCGCCATCGACTTCACCCGAGGCGCCGACTTCCCATGCCCGGTCTGCGGCCAGCCCGCCAAGGTCCATGACACTGAGGAGAAGACCTGGCGGCACCTGGACTTCTTCCAGCATTCCGCCTACCTGACGGCCCGGGTGCCGCGCTGCAAGTGCGACGTTGACGGCGTCAAGCAGGTCCAGGTGCCCTGGGCCCGCCCGGGCTCCGGCTTCACCCTGCTGTTCGAGGCCCTGGTCATGGCGCTGGTCAAGGTCATGCCGGTGGCCGTAGTGGCCAGGCTGGTCAAGGAGACCGACACGCGGATCTGGCGCCTTGCCCACCACCACGTGGACGAGGCCCTGGCCAAGGTGGACATGTCCGAGGTGACCCGCATCGGTATCGATGAAACCGCCGCCAAGCGCGGGCAGAACTACATCACACTGGTGATGGACATGGTGGCCAAGAAGCTCCTGTTCGGGGTGGAAGGCCGGAGCCATGCGACCCTGGCCGCCTTTAAGGCTGACTTCCTTGCCCACAAGGGCGACCCGGCGAAGATCGAGGAGGTCTGCCTCGACATGTCGCCGTCGTTCATCAAGGGCCTGCGGGTGCACTTCCCCAAGGCCCACCTGACCTTTGACCGGTTCCATGTCATGCAGATGATCAACAAGGCCGTAGACGAGGTGCGCCGGGGCGAAGCCAAGGACCGGCCTGAGCTCAAGAAGACCCGCTACATCTGGCTGAAGAACGCCTCGAACCTCAAGGCGAACCAGGTCGCCAGACTCCAGGAGCTGCGGGATGCCAACCTGCTCACTGCGGAAGCCTACCGGATGAAGCTCACCCTCCAAGACTTCTACGAACAGGCCAATCCAATGGCCGCTGGCATGTTCCTGAAGGAGTGGATCACGATGGTCCGGGAGTCCGGCCTTTCACCCATGGCCAAGGCCGCAGAAACCCTCCAGGAGCACCTCGCCGGCGTGCTGCGCTGGTTCAAGAGCGGCCTCGCCAACGGCCTTCTGGAGGGCATCAACTCGCTCCTACAGGCCGCCAAGTCCAAGGCGCGCGGCTACCGGTCCATCAGGAACCTGATCACCATGGCCTACCTCATCGCCGGGAAGCTCGATTTCAACCTGGCCCCGGCCATGTGATTTCCCGGTTTTAACCGGCGGCTACCCACCCGAAACAGCGAGGAACCTTTTTTTGGAAGGCAAGTCGAATCCGCTGGTCATGCCATGGCCTTCCGCAGCAGCCGAAAGGTGGTTTCGATCGGGGCCAACTGCTGCTGCAGGTTCAGCT
>CAIXHJ010000469.1 GCA_903919165.1 uncultured Holophagaceae bacterium | reverse complement strand
GAGCCTCTGAACAAAGTTGGCAAGCCCGAGCAGTTGATGGACATCCAGACCTTCCTGACTGCCCACGCCTCCGACTCGCCTCAGCCCATGACCTGCGGCTGATGAAGCCGATTCATCACCCCACCCCTTTGCCCCCAACAACCCCCTATTTGAGGAGAACATCCCATGAACTCCCGTCTCATGCTCGCCCTCGTCGCCATGCTGGCGCCCGTGGCGCTGAGCGCCCAGTCCAACGAGGATCTTCAGAAGCAGATTGAAGGTCTGAAGCAGCAGATCAAGGCCATCGAAGAGAAAGCCAACGCCGCAAAAGAAGTCGATGAACGTCTTGTCAAGGCTGAAACCAAGCTTGCCGGTATGAACATTTCGTGGGGCGGCGACCTCCGCACCCGCTTTGATGGCGCGCAGGAGCACTTCAAGCCCTACAACCAGTTCATGGGTTTCGCGAACAACCCAGGCTACACTCTGGCCGGCTTCAACCCGGCCAACCCCTACACCTACCCCTTCATGCCGATGACCCAGCCAATAGGGGCCCAGGATCTTACGAACTCTGTCCAGTGGTCCACCCGGCTCCGCCTGAACATGGGCATGACCATCAACGAAGATGCCAAGATCATGGGCCGACTCGTGATGTACAAGATCCATGGCGGGGCGGATGTGCCCACCTTCAATGGCACGCCCAACACCATCAGCACCTCCTTCACGGCCGGCCAGACGCCTGCCACGGATGCGCTCCTGGTGGAGCGAGCCAGCCTGGTCTACCATTTCCCGGCGGTCGCCAGCATCCTGTCCATCGGCCGCCAGAACACCTCCGATGGCCCGCCCTTTGAAGTCCGGGAAGGCAGCGAGCGTAACGCCACCCCGCAGGCCCTGGCCGTGAACGCCACCATCGACGGCATCGGATGGAAGTTCGAGCTCGAAAAGCTCGGCTTCCCCGAAGGCACCCTGCTCGGCTTCTGCTACGGCGTGGGATACGAGAGTGGGTTCGGCGGCGGCGGCGCGGTCAAGCAGAACCAGACCATCGTGGGCATGAACTTTACCGGCTTCAACGGCACGAATCCTTCCGTCATCAGCCCAGTGGTGGGCACCATCGGCCCCCTGAAGGACACCACGGTGCTCGGCGTCATGTACGACATGCCCCTGCTCTTCCAGCTTGGCGAGTCTGTCCAGAGCGCGAACCTCTACCTGGGCTACAACCGGCTCGGCAACATGACCGACATCCCCTTCGGCAACACCATCAACTTTCCGATCCCCGGCCAGACTCCCTCAGCCCAGTACGTCACCGCCACCGCCAACCTTGGCGACATGGATCAGATGACTGCCACCTGGAAGCACAAGATCGGCGATACGTTCACCTATTTCGTGAGCGGCGGGTACCTCAAGAGCCATCCGAATGGCCAGGTCTCCCAGTACGGTGCCTACTGGACTATGCCTGCAGGCTTGGGCGGCAACACCATCCAGGTGACCGGCTTCGGCGGACTGATGGGCGATCCCAACAAGAGCGAAACGGCCACAGCCTACTACGCCGGCATGCGCTACGATCCCACTTCGACTTTCGGCGTGGGCGTGGAATTCAACCACGGCTCGCCCCGCTGGTGGACCTACACCCCCGCCACCGGCGAATACACCGACAAGCTCGGCGCCCGCGGGGACGTGTGGGAGGGCTACATCCACTGGCGCTTCGCCCGCAACGCCGCCCTCCGGCTGGGCTACATCGACTACAAGTACACCACCGCCATGAGTGGCTGGCAGATCGGGCCTTCCCCCATGTCTGGCAGCTGGGAAGCCGCGAACGACCTGAGCAAGAATCCCACGCTCCAGTACGGCTACCCGGCCACGGTGAAGAACTATTACGCCTCCATCGAAGTGAAGTTCTAGCTGTCTTCTCCGGGGAGCATTCTCCCGGAGGCACGACCCGGAACCGAGCCCCTTCGCGGGCATGAGCAAGCCCGCGAAGGGAGTCCCGGAAGCGCCACCACCCCGCCGTTCCCGATCAGCGGTGCCCTTTCTCCCCCAGGAGCCTCCATGCCTCATCCTTCACGAAAACCATCCCCGCCCCGGATGAGGCGAATCCTTCAATGCCTTGTGAGCCTGCTGGTCCTATTACCTCTGTCGGTCCAGGCCCAGGAGCCAGCCCCTCCCGCCCCCAGTGGACACGGGTCCTTCACTGCGGCGCACGCGGCGAAGGCCCGTACCCAGACGGCGGACCACAGCAAGTTCAAGATCCTAAAGGGGCCCTTCAAGGACGGGGACGGTCCCGCGGTGACCCGGGCCTGCCTCACCTGCCATACCAAGGCGGCTGAGCAGTTCATGGCCACCTCCCACTGGACCTGGAACGTCGCCAAGGATGGAAAGGACGGCTACGGGAAGTCCACTGCCCTGGTAAACAACTACTGCCTCACCATCGTCGGCGGCAATACAGAAGGCTGCACCCGCTGCCACGCCGGCTACGGATTCAAGGACAAGACCTTCGATTTCACCCGGCAGGAGAACGTGGACTGCCTGGTCTGCCACGACACCACCGGGGACTACGAAAAGGAAAGGGCAGGCATGCCCAACCCGGCCGTTCCCCTGGCGGAAGTGGCCCAGAAGGTGGGGAGTCCGACTCTCAAGAACTGCGGTGCCTGCCACTTCTTCGGCGGCGGCGCCAATGCCACCAAGCACGGTGACCTGGATGACACCATCCTGAAGGCCCCCCGGGCTGAGGATGTCCACATGTCCAGGCAGGGCGCGGGCATGGACTGCATCGATTGCCATGCCTCCACGGAACACAAAGTGGGTGGCCCGAACTACGTCATCCCGGCGGATCGTCGCGAGCAGCCGAAATTCCCGGGCGAGAGCATCTCCCGGATGTCCTGCGCGGCCTGCCACACAAATGCGCCCCACGCCTCCTACATCTTGAATCGCCATTACCTGAAGGTCGCCTGCCAGACCTGTCACATTCCCGCCTTCGCCCGTGGAACACTACCGACGAACACCTTCTGGGACTGGGCCACATCCGGTCGTCTGAAGGACGGCCGTCCCTACGAAGAGAAGGATGCCAACGG
>CAIXHJ010000468.1 GCA_903919165.1 uncultured Holophagaceae bacterium | reverse complement strand
GTGAAGCCTGGGCTCCCCTTCGACCTGGAGGCGATCCAGCGGGAGATGGATCGTCGTCGGCCCGGGCAGTCGGACTTGGTGACGCCGCGCAGTGAGGCCGACAGAGTGCAGGTCCTGAGCGGCGTTTTCGAGGGAAAGACCACGGGCCATCCCATCGCCATGGTGGTATTCAACGAGAACCAGAAGAGCGGCGACTACAAGGCCATCTCGGAGCTCTTCCGTCCCGGTCATGCGGATCTCACCTACGATCGCAAGTACGGCATCCGGGATCCCCGCGGTGGGGGGCGCAGCAGTGGGCGGGAGACCCTGGCCAGGGTAGCCGCGGGCGCCTGGGCCAAGCAGCAGCTGGCAGCGCTGGGCGTGACCGTGCGCGGCTTCAACCGGGAGATCGCCGGGATCGAAGGAAAGAAGGTGGACTGGCCCTTTGTGGAGAAGAATCCCCTGCGCGTGGCGGATCCGGGGATCTTCGAAGCCCAGAAGGCGGCCGTGGAGGCAGCTCGTGCCGATGGCGACAGCGTGGGCGGCGTCTGCGAAGTCTGGATCGAGGGCCTGCCCGTGGGGCTCGGCGATCCCGCCTTCGGCAAGCTCGACGGGCTGCTGGCGCTGGCCTGCATGTCGATTGGCGCGGTGAAGGGTGTGGAACTGGGCGCGGGTTTCGCCAGCGCCCGACGGCGCGGCAGCGAGAACAATGACCCGCTGGGACCGGAGGGCCCCATGAAGAACGATGCGGGCGGCACCCTCGGCGGCATCAGCACCGGGGCGCCCGTAGTGGTGCGCATGGCGGTTAAACCCACGAGTTCGATATCCAAGACCCAGAGGACCATCGATCGCGAGGGTCGTCCATCGGACATTGCCACTCATGGCCGCCATGACCCCTGCATCGCGCCCCGCATTGTTCCGGTGGCCGAGGCCATGTGCGCCCTGGTGATCTATGACGCCTGGCTGACCCAGCAGGAGCTGCGGGAGACCGGGAAGGTGCAGCTGGCCGAATGGGACTGGGAGTCCATCCAGGCCCTGCTTCCGCTCCAGGGTTAACGGTGACTGTGATGACGGCCACTTTCGGCCGGGGCATGACGAAGCGATGACTGAGCCGAACCGCGACCTGCCGATCATGGGATCCACCATGGAACCCGTTCTCATCAGTTTCCACGCCCCCGTCCATGATCTGGACCTGGTGGCGCAGCATGTGGTCCGGGAGGGCCTTCCGGTCCATCTGAGGGACTGGCAGCGACGAACGGGTGCCCGAGAAATCGTCTACCTCGCGACCTGCCAGCGGGTGCTCTGGATGGTGTGGGGAGGACTGGTCGAGGCCATCGATCCCGGATCCGGCGTGCGCCGCTATGAGGGCGAGGAGGCCTGGGCGCACCTGCTGGCCATGTCCGCTGGACTAGAATCCGCGAACCTCGGCGATCGTGAGATCCCAGGCCAATTGAAGGATGCCCTGGTCCAGGCCCGGCAGGTAGGCGTGGCCGGGGATGAGGCCCAGACGGCCATCGAGGATGTAGTCCGCGAGGGCCAGAGGCTGCGGGCCCGACTGGGGCTCGCCAATGGAAACGTCAGCGTGGCCACGGTCGCCCTCAAGCACCTGACCGAAGGGCTGCCCATGGGATCCTCCGTGATACTGGTCGGCGTGGGGCCCATGACTCAGTACTTGGCGGAGCGGCTTCCCGAGCGTGGCTTCCAAGTGACCGTGGCCAACCGCACCCGCAGCCGGGCCCATGTAATGGCCGATCCGCTGGGGCTCCCCGTGGTCGATCTGCCCAGACTCCAGCATGACCCAACGGGTTTCGACGCCATCGTGACCGCCACGGCAGCCCCAGAGCCCCTCTTCACCCTGGAGGCCTGGCAGTCCCTTAGGCGACCCATCCTCCGCATTCTCGACCTGGCCCTGCCACCGGACTCCGAACCGGGGCTGGAGCAGCTGCCCTGGGTCCACCGCATCGACCTCAACACCTTCCTGGCCCAGACCACCACGGCCCGGACCCAGCGGGCCGAGGCGGCACTGAAGGCTGAACCCTACCTCATCGGCGCCGCCGGAAGGTTGCGCCACCGCGCCGCGGCCCGGGCCCGCAAGCGGCATCTGGTGTCCGCCCAGGAGCGCCTGGACGCGGCCTGGGTAGCCCTGGAGGAGGAAGTGCAGACTCTGGAGGACTCCATGGCCGGACTTGACGATATCCAGCGGGAAACCCTGAAGGAGATTCTCTCCCGAGGTCGTACGCTGGCTTTCCGGGCCCTGGTCCAGACTCAACCCAAGCCCAATGCAGATGAGAAGGCGGTCCATTCATGAAGCAGGTCACAGTGGCAACACGAGGATCCGCCCTGGCTGTGGGTCAGGCCGAGCCCATGGTCAGGTTCCTTGAATCCATGGGCTACGAGGTGTCCTGGCGCAAGTTCTCGACCTCCGGCGACCAATGGCTGCAGGGTCCCCTCGACAAGCAGGTGGGCGGGGGCTTCTTCACCAAGGAGTTGGAGGACGCCCTGGCCGCGGGGGCGGCGGATCTGCTCATCCACAGCCTGAAGGACGTCTCTCTGGAGCGGCCTGCGGGCATCCTCCCGGCCTGCATCCCCCTGCGAGAGGATCCTTCCGATTGGCTGGTGATGGCCCCCGACGCTCCGGAGGACATGGTCATCGGCACCAGCGCGGTGCGCCGGGAGCGCCTGCTCAGCCAGATCTTCCCAAGGGCCCGCTTCACCTGGATCCGCGGGAACGTGCAGACCCGTCTCAAGCGAGTGCAAGAAGGCGTTCTCCGCGGCGAGCCCATCCACGCGACCATGCTCGCGGCGGCCGGGCTGAAGCGGCTCGGGCTGGACCTCATCGGGCTCACGGTCCGGCCCCTTTCACCCTCAGAGTTGCCATCAGCCCCGGGGCAGGGCGCGCTGCTCGCCGAGGCCAGGGCCGACCGCCCCGATCTCATTGAGGTGCTGTCCGGAATGCACGACGCCCTGACGGCTCGCTGCGTCACCCTGGAGCGCCAGGTACTTGCGGGCATCGGCGGCGGCTGCCAGCAGCCCCTGGGTGCCCTCGCGACACCCCAGAAGGATGGGAGCTTGCTTCTGCAGGCGGCCTACGCGCCGGAGGGCGATCTTCGCCGGGCCGAGGCCCGCGGAACAGACGACAGAGCATTGCTGGCGGCGGTGCTGAAGGGTATCGGCTTGTCATGACGCCCTCGGTCCACCACCCCCGCCTGGCATTGGCCCGCCCCGCCCAGCATCCGCTGGCGGAGACGGTGCGCAAGGCCGGTTGGCGGCCCATACCATACTCCTTCACGGTAATGAAGAGGACCGGCGCCGCCCCGCCCATGCTGCTGAATCGGGTCGATGCCCTCGTGGTGCTGAGTCCTTCGGGTGCCAAGGTGGCCGCAACAGCCTTGCCGGCCGGGATGACTTGTCTGGTCCAGGGCAGTGGCACTGCGGATGCCCTGGCGCGGGAGGATCTGGACGTCCAGCTTCCTTCCGAGGCCTGCGCCGAGGCGCTCTGGGAGCTGCTCCAGGAGCGTTTCCCCGAGGGAGGGGAATTCGTGCTCGTCCGCGGTGAACGCAGCCGTGAGTACCTCGAGGTCGCCGCGCGGGGTTCGGCCTGGCACATCCATCCCTGGGTCACCCATGGCGAAGCGGCCCGGGAGCCCTTTCCGCCTCTGCCGAAGGTCGAGGCAGTCTTAGCCTTGAGCCCCCTGCAGGCCGAAATCCTCGCGCCCCTGACGGGTGATGTGCAACGCTTTGCATGGGGCGAGGCCACCGCTGAGGCCTTCGCGAGGGCAGGCGCCCCCGCCCTTGCCTTCTGCGAACCAACCCCCGGGCTGCTATGGGCCATGCTGGCTCAGCAGCTTGCGTCTCAGGAACACCCGAAGGAGGAATCCCCATGCTGAACCGTTCCCGCCGCCTCCGAACCAGTGTTGCCATGCGCAACCTGGTGGCTGAGACTGACCTCCGTCCGCGCCACCTGATCCAGGGCCACTTCGTGCAGCCGCAGCCGGGCAGCAGCGAGATCTCCAGCATGCCGGGCATCTTCAACGCCAGCGTGGAGGACACGGTCCGCCAGGTGGAGAAGGACCTCAAGAAGGGCCTCGCCAGCGTGCTCCTCTTCGGTGTGCCGGAGGAGAGATCCAAGTCTCCCGATGCAGCCTATGTCCGCAGCCGGGAGGGGGTGATTCCCGAGGCCGTGAAGGCCTTGAAGAAGGCCTTTGGCTCGGACCTCATCGTGATGACGGACATCTGCCTCTGCGGTGCGACCAGCCACGGCCACTGCGGCCTCGTGGACGACGAAGGTGTGGTGCTGAACGACGAGAGCCTGCCCATCCTCTCGGAGATGGCGCTGCGCCATGCCGAGGCGGGAGCTGATGTGGTCGCGCCCAGCGACATGATGGATGGCCGCGTGGCCGCCATCCGCGCCCTGCTCGACAAGAACGGTTTCACCCGGACCAGCATCCTCAGCTACGCCATCAAGCACGCCGGCGCCTATTATGGTCCCTTCCGCGAGGCCGCGCACAGCAGCCCCAAGTTCGGCGACCGCAAGACCTACCAGATGGATCCTCGCAACGCCCGCGAAGGCCTGAACGACGCGCTGCTCGATGTGGACGAAGGCGCGGACATGCTCATGGTCAAGCCCGCCCTGCCGAACCTCGATCTCATCTGGCGCCTGCGGGAGGCCCAGCTGGCGCCCATCTGCGCCTACCACGTGTCCAGCGAGTTCAGCAGCGTGAAGGCCGCCGACCGCCTGGGCTGGCTGGACGGCGACCAGCTGATGCTTCAGCATCTCCTGGCCATCCGCCGCGCCGGCGCCGACATGATCGTCACCTACGCTGGCCGCGAGGCCGTGGAGAAGGGCTGGATCTCATGAGCAACGACACCCTCTTCCAGGAAGCCCTGACGCACTTCCCCGGAGGCGTCTCCAGTCCGGTTCGCGCATTCCGGGCCGTGGGCGGCACGCCCAAGTTCTTCAGGAAGGCCTCGGGCGCTTGGTTCGAGGATGAGGATGGCAAGCGCTTTCTCGACCTCTGCATGTCCTGGGGTCCGCTGATCCTGGGCCACGCCCATCCCGACATCCTGGCAGCCGTGACCGAGGCCATGCAGGAAGGCCTCACCTTCGGTGCCCCCAGCCGTCGCGAGCTTGCCCTGGCCCGCCGCATCAAGGAGATGCTGCCCTTCATCGAGAAGATGCGCTTCGTGTCCTCGGGCACGGAGGCTGTCATGTCCGCCCTGCGGGCCGCCCGCGGCTTTACCGGCCGGGAGCGCATCCTCAAGTTCGAGGGCTGCTACCACGGCCACAGCGACGGGTTGCTGGTGAAGGCTGGTTCGGGTCTCGTCACCTTCGGCGCTCCCACCAGCGCCGGGGTGCCAAAGGCCATCGCCGAGCTGACCTCTGTGGTATCGCTGGATGAC
>CAIXHJ010000467.1 GCA_903919165.1 uncultured Holophagaceae bacterium | reverse complement strand
GGCATCGCCCGCGCGAAGTACCTCGATGCATTCGTCGAGAACATCAAGTGGAGCGAAATTAGCAAGCGCTTCGGGAAGTAAGGCGCGGGCAGACCCTCGCTTCTCAACGCGTACTCTAGGATGGGCCCCCAGCCGGGGGCCTGCCTGTTTCCCCCGGGTTGCATGTCCCTACATCCAGTGGCCGGATCCCGGCGTATCCATCTGTGTCCCCCACACAGGGCGGACATCAACTGGACCCGGGCCCAGCCCGGGAGGAGGGGCGCATGGGGTCACAGATGAACCGATTCACGTTCATCAAGATCATGGGGATCGGAGGTGCGGTCTTCGCCACCGGGCTTCCAGGCTTCTCGGAAGCACTCGGCCCTGCCGCCGGAACCAAACCCTCGGACTTCTACTTCGTGCAGCTGACGGATACCCACTGGGGTTTCGAGGGGCCGAAGGCCAACCCCGACGCCACAGGCACCCTGGGCAAGGCCATCGATGCTGTGAACGCCCTCGATCCGCAGCCGGATTTAGTCATCTTCACGGGGGACCTCACCCACATCACGGATGACCCGATCCTCCGCCGCAAGCGCATGGCTGAGTTCAAGCAGCAGGCAGGGCGACTGCGTGCCAAGCAGGTCCGCTACCTGCCCGGCGAGCACGACGCGTCGGGGGATCACGGCGAGGCCTTCCACGAGGCCTTCGGGGCCTCCCGCTACGCCTTCGCCCACAAAGGCATCCACTTCCTCGTCCTGGACAACGTGTCCCAGGAGGGCTCCATCCTGGGCGAGGAACAGCTCAAGTGGTTCGCGGGAGAATTGAGCCGGACGCCCAAGCTGGAACCACTCGTGATCTTCACGCACCGGCCGCTGTTTGACCTCTACCCCGACTGGGACTGGACCACCACTGACGGGCAGAAGGTCATCGACCTGTTGAAGGATCACCGCTTCGTCACCGTGTTCTACGGCCATATCCACCAAGAGCACCATCACCGAACCGGGCACATCCAGCACCATTCGGCCACTTCCCTGATCTTCCCCTTACCGGCCCCGGGATCCACGCCCAAGCGGGCACCGATTCCCTGGGACCCGGCCCATCCCTACCAGGGACTCGGATTTCGTCAGGTCCACACCCAGCCTGCCCAACTCAAGGTCACCGAGGGTCAGGGGCTCCTGGTCCTGTCCGAGAAGCCGCTGGCCGAAGCCATGAAGGCCGCCGAGAAGCCTGTATGACGCCAGAGCAACTCCTCGATCCGGTACCGGTGGCCTCCTCGCGGCGGGCCTTTTGTGCCACTGCCTGCGCTCTGCTGGCGGGGACGGCCCTCCATGGCCGTACCCAGACGCCCGTCGCCCCCGAGAAGCCACCGGACCCCCAACCGCTGAAGCTCACCGAAGTGACCCGGGACGAGATGAAGCCTGGCAAGGTTCTCGACTACCGGAAGCTCGGGGCCTTCTACCTGGCCGCGGATGACCGCGGCATCTTCGCCCTGACGGCCATCTGCACCCACCGTGGCTGCCTGGTCCTGTCCGAAGGGCCTTCGGGCTTCGGTTGCCCCTGCCACGACAGCGCCTACAACTTCCAGGGGGAGGTCACCGAGGGGCCGGCCAAACTGCCCCTGCGCCACCTTGAGGTGAAAGCCGTCGGGTCCAGAGATCTGCTGCAGGTAGATGTCTCCAGCACAGTGCCTCCCGAGGTTCGTCTTTGAACCCTTGGACTCGCACAAAGGCTGGCCTGGACTCATTCACGGGACGAGGATAGATCCACGATGTCCACTCCGGTCGATCCATCCAAGGCCAGGCCCATTGGGGAGGAGGACGCCGACCTGCTCCTGCGCGTTGGCAAGGGCGAGGAGGAGGCGCTCCAGCAGTTGTACCGGCGCTATGCCCCCCTGGTCTTCCATCTGGCCTCCCGCACCCTTGATCGGGCTGCGGCGGAGGAGATCGTCCAGGACACCTTCCTTGCCGTCTGGCGGAAGGCCGCCGACTTTGATCCGTTGCGCGGGTCCTTCCGCACCTGGCTGCTGAGCATCGGGCACCACCGGATGCTGGACGAGCTCCGGTCCCGATCCCGGCGCCCCCAGACTTCGAGCGATCTGCTGCTCGACCAGGGGGCCTTGTGGGCGGAGGATCCCCTCCCGGATGAGGCCCTGTGGCTTGAATACCAGCGGGACGCGGTTTCGGAAGCCCTGGCCGCCCTTCCGGAGCCCCAGCGCGCGGCCTTGCGCCTGGCCTTCTTCGCAGACCTCACCCACGAGGAGGTTGCCAAGGCGCTCAGGGTGCCGCTGGGCACCGCCAAGACCCGGATCCGCAGCGGCCTGAGGCAGCTGGAGCGCCACCTGGGGGGGCTGGTGGCCTTGCTCATCCTCGCCATCGCCGGAGCGGGTTCCTGGGCCTACCAGCGCCACGCCACTAAGGATGCGCTAACGGGGCGGGCCGTACACCTGCTGGCGGACAGCCAAACGAAGGCACTCAGGCTGATCCCTCGGGCGGAAGCCTCCGGGGAAAACGGATGCCACGCCACCTTCCGAAGCCTACCCGGCGCAGACCTTGCCGTACTCACCCTGACGCACTTCCCCAATCCGCCTGACGGCACGCATCACGTGCTGTGGATCCGGACCAACCGCGCCTGGATGCGGCTGGACCTCCAGGGACCCGATCGCGAAGGGAAGGCTCTCCAGGTCCTGGAAGTCCCCTGGCTGGTGAACGCATGGCCCCTTGAACTTCGCATCACCCGGGAAATCCGACTGACCGATCAGCCGATTGGCCCAATGGTGGTCGAGTGGAAGGACCCCAATGACTTGAGTCAGCCCGCGCTGCCCTGAGCAGAGCGGGAGGATCTCAGCACGGCCCTGAAGACGTCCTCCACGCCCTGGGCATCGAGTCCCGCCTCGTCAGCCCAAGTACGACGGGCCTGCAGCTGGGCGGCTTCACGCTCGGGGTCGTGGATGGGGAGATTCAACTCGGCCTTGGCCCGGCCCGCGCGGAGCACGAGTTCCGTACGGCGGGCCAGCAGGGCTACCAGTTCCTGATCCAGCGAATCAATGTGATTGCGAGCCTCCTGCAGGGCGGGGGAGCGGGTACCGAGGTCAGGGATGGACAGCTGCTCGCCTCCACCTGTCTCGGCGGCCTCGGCGAGACTCCGGTGGATGGCCAACAGCGCCTCCAGCAGGCCCTCGCGGGCTCCGTTGGCAAAGGGATTCTCGTTCTGGAGGGTGGCGAAGAGGTGGCCAGCGTCCTCCCGCACAGACTCCAGCGTGCGGGCGATGGCGTGGAAGGAGGGAGGCGTGAAGGGCAGCTCGGCCCCGGCGCCCACGGCCAGGAGCCCCTTGGCGATGAAGAAGGTGAGAGCATGGGTGGTGGCCATCACGCGGTCGTGGTCCTCAGGGCTCTGGCGCAGCACTTCGCATCCGAGACTATGGAACAGCCTCTCTGCCCGATCAGCAGCGGCAGGATGGAGAGGCGAAGCGCAGAGCACCACTCGCAAGGGCCGCTCCGCCCGTGCAAGGCTCACGGGTCCGAAGAGAGGATGCGTTCCGACATGGGGAATGGCCCCGCCGAGGTGTTCCTCTAGAAGGGCGCAGGGGCCCACCTTCACGCTGCCCACGTCGAAGACCAGTTGACCGGCATTCAGGCATGGCCGCAGGTCACGCAGGACGCTGGCCAGTGCGGGCACTGGCACCGCAAGCACCACGGCCTCCTGTGCGTCCACCAGATCGCGGAGGCCGGCGGCCCGATGGTCCAAGGGAATATCGGTGGCCGGATCCCAGGCCTGATAGGCATGGCCCGCCTCTAGGAGCAGCGAACCGAGCGCCCTCCCGAAGCGGCCATAACCCAGGATGCCGATGCGCATGGAATCTCCGCGGACAGGAGGCAATCCTACCGCAGGATGTCCTGGAGGGCCGCCACGCTAGGCACATGCCCCTGGCTTTTCACGACACCATCCACCACCAGCCCTGGCGTGGACATCACGCCACGGGCCACGATGTCCGGATAGTCTGTGACTTTCACCAGGGTGAAGGCCAAGCCCAGGTTGTTCGCGGCCTCTTCAGCCCGTTCCGCAAGCAGCTTGCATTTGGCACAGCCGCTTCCCAGCACTTCGATTCTCATCTCAACTCCTACATCAGCACGTTGAATAGAAAGCCCACGAGTACGATGCCGACGGCGACAACGCCGAGGAAAATCGCCAAGAGGGTTGGACGCATTACTTTCCGAAGGATCACAGATTCAGGCAGCGACAGCCCTGTGACGGCCATCATGAAGGCCAAGGTTGTCCCCAGAGCTGCACCCTTGGCCAGAAGCACCTGCACGATGGGGATGATGCCTGCGGCATTGGCGTAAAGGGGCACTCCAATCAGGACAGCCAGCGGGACGCTCCACCAAGCCGACTTGCCCATGAATCGCACCATGAATTCCGCCGGTACGTACCCGTGAAGAAAGGCTCCCACGGCGATGCCCACGAGGATGTAGATCCCCACCTTGGCGAGAATGTCGCGGGCAGCCTCCGCGGAGACAGCCAAACGAGCGGAAAGGCCAGAAGGACCAGCGGTGGCGACGCTGGGCTCAAAGGGAATCTCCATCACCCATGGCTCTAGATGGCTCTCCATGCGGAGTTTCCCGATTACCCAGCCGGAGAGGAAGGCCACTGCCACACCCGTCATGGCGTAGACAAGGGTGATGCGCCACCCAAAGAGGCTGAGCAGCAGGAACAGCGCGACCTCGTTCACCATGGGCGCCGAGACAAGGAAACTGAAGGTCGCGCCGAGAGGCACACCCACACGCACGAAGCCGATGAAGAGTGGCACGGCAGAACAGGAACAGAAGGGCGTGGCGATGCCCAGCAGGGCAGCCAGCAGGTTGCTCCAGGCCCCCGTGCGCTGGGCTAGCAGGTCGCGGGTGCGTTCCGGGCTGATGAAAGTCTGCACGAAGCTCACGCCCAGCACCACGAGCCCTAGCAGCAACAGCACTTTGGGTCCATCGTACGCGAAGAAGGCCACAGCCTCGCCCAGACGGCTGCCCGGTTGCAGGCCGAGGACGCGGAAGGCCAGCCAGTCTGCCATCGGTTTCAGGCCCAGATAGAGCGCGAACCAGGCCGGGAGGGCTACCAGAAGCCAACCTCCGGACCTCCAGAACCCCGGGCCTGGTACTGGCGGATGCGGGGCACAAGCGCAATGTTTCGCGTCCAGGGTCAATCCTTCATCCTCCGCAACAGGTGGGTGCGCAGCCACAGGCTCGATCGGTCATCGTCTTCGTGGCTTCCACCTGGACGCTCAGCACAGCTCCCGCCGCAGACTCCAGTTCCTCGGAGCTCAAGCCGGGGTAGCGCTGACGCGCCGCCTCGAGCAGTTCCGGCGAAAACATGTCGAGACCATAGCGCCGTTCCCCCACCACCGATACGCTGCCAAACCCCGCCGCCTCGATGGCAGCAAGGTAATCCCCCTTGAAGAGGGCTCCCGCCACGCAGGCCCCGTATGCGTCCATGTCTAGGCGGATCGCCTCGGGCAGCGGGCATACCAGTACCAGATCGGAAACCAGGAGCCGTCCGCCGGGCTTCAACACCCGGAAGGCTTCGCGGAAGGTGAGTGCCTTGTCTGTGGTGAGGTTCACGACACAGTTTGAGATGATCGCATCCACGCTGGCATCGGCCACGGGAAGGGTCTCGATGTCGCCCAGGCGGAACTCGACGTTCGTGTAGCCGTGAGCCGCCGCTAAGGAGGTGGCACGTCCGATCATCTGAGGGGTCATATCCACGCCGATGACATGGCCCATGGGGCCCACTCGCCTCGAGGCCAGGAAGGCATCGAAACCCGCGCCGGAACCCAGATCGAGCACGGTTTCACCGGGCTTCAGGGAAGCGAGGGCAACGGGATTCCCACATCCGAGACCGAGGTTCGCGCCTTCGGGCACAGCCTCGATGTCTCCAGCCGCATAACCCAACCTGAGGCTCGAATCCTCTTCCGAGTCACAACCGCAAGTGGTGGCGGGGGCGCAGCAGCTCTGGTTCTGGGTGACGAAGCCTGCATAGCGTTCTCGGACGGCGGCTTTGATGGTCTCGGAATCCATGGTGGGGCCTTTCAAGGAAGAAGATCCCCTGGGAGGCAGGCGCATCCCGAACCCAGGGAAAGTGGACGGTCAATCCCTGCCGCAGCAGGGCGAAGGTTCGGACTTGAGGCTGGACTTTGACTCCGAGCCGCCGGAGCAGCAGTCCTGCCAGAGGTACTCGGTGAGGGCGTGCAGCACGCCGAAGTCGGCGCGATAGCGGAGGGTCGTACCTTCCCGAGCCACGACGACCAGGCCAGCCTCGGAGAGAGAGGCCAGGTGGTGGCTGAGGGTGGAGGCCGGTATATCCAGGCGCGTCTGGATCTCCCCGGCGGGCGTCCCCGCCTCGGGCCCCTGGACCACGCTTCGCAGGATGGACAGGCGCACTGGATGCCCGAGGGCCTTCAGCTGCTCTGCCGCCTGCTCCACACGCCGGATCATGGCTTCCTCCTGACCTAATTCTAGGTTTATCGAAATAGCGTGCAAGGACTAATTTCGATTTTTTTCGAAATTCATGAAATCCACCCCCGTTCGCGACCCAGCACCTCCAGGCGGCGGAGGATTTCGTCGCGCGCGCCACGGAACCTGTTGCGAAGGTCCGCCGGGGTCAGGCCGGAATCGTCCCCGGCGGGATCCGGGATGGGCCAGTGAAGCCGCTCTGCCTTGCCTAGGAATGCCGGGCACACCTCTTCAGCGCACAGGGTGATCACCAGGTCCACCCTTGCGGAATCGATGTCTGCCACAGATTTCGAGCGGTGGGTCGAAGCGTCGATACCCACTTCCGCCAATGCCTCGATGGCGTAGGGGTTCACGCAGCTGGGGCGGCTTCCGGCGTTCTGAAGGCGGAGCCAGGGGAACAGCTTTCGCGCTAGCCCCTCGCCCAGTTGCGAGCGGGCGTAGCTGGCCACACAGAGAAAGAGAATGGAAGGCACGGCGATTCTCCCATCAGAGCAACAATTCCCAGAAGCCCACGTCGATCCAATGGCCGAACTTCCGCCCGGCCTCGTGCATGTGCCCCACCTTCCGGAATCCGAGCCGTTCGTGCAGACGGACACTGGGATCGTTGGGCAGGGCCAAGCCTCCCAAGGCTAGGTGGAATCCCCGCCGCCGCAGCTCGTCGATAAGGGTTTGGTAGAGCTTGGTTCCGACACCCTGCCCGCGATGATCCATCGAAAGGTAGATGGCCGTCTCCGTCGAGTGCCGGTAGGCGGCTCGAGCGCGCCAGACCGAACTGTAGGCATAGCCGAGGATCCGGCCTTCCTCATCCCACACCAGCCAGGGGTACGCCTCGGTCACCTTCGCGATACGCCCGGCCATTTCCTCCGCCGTGACAGGATCCTCCTCGAAGGTGATGGTGGTGTCCCGGACATAGGGATTGTAGAGGTCGGCCAAGACCTGGACGTCGGCCAACTGCACGGGTCGGATCATGGGTTTCCTTCAGTGGTTATTCCGATGAGTAGAATCACAGGCGTTCCTTGCAGGAGCGCATGACACAGGCGCACTCGCCGTGAAGGATGGCCTCGGGATCGGTGGCCACTGGGAGACCTTCCTGGTCCCAGACGAGCATGCCGCCATTCAGGCAGGCTGCCTGGGTGAAGCCCCGATCCAGAAGCAGGTGCGCGGCGTCCTTGGTGAAGACCCTGGAACTATCGGCCAGCAGGAGGGGGCGGTCGCTTGGCAACTTGGACATCAGCCTGAGGAGTTCCCGGTGGGGGATGTAAATAACTTCCGGGACCCGGAAGGCCTTCATCTCCAACAACTCATCCGAACGGAGGTCCACCAGAATCACGCCGTCCAGAAGGGTCGCGAGGGCCTCCTTTGGGGGGATGAACCGCAGTCCCTGAATCACCATGCCTTTTCCTTCAAAGGAGCCCATGGCTCACCTCTTGTCGGATTCGACCGCCGGGCAGCAGGTTACGCCTGAAAGGTCCCCAAAGGCTCCTGGAAACCACCGCTTCCTGAGCCAGAGCGAGACATTCACCAACCCGATGAGCACGGGCACTTCCACCAGCGGCCCGATGACCACGGCGATGGCCAGTTCGAAGTTGTTGCTGGCGGCCGTGAAGCTCAGTGTGGCGCTCTGCGCGTAATTGGCACCGACCCTCTTCGACAGCCAAAAACTCAGCAGGAACATCACCAGGAAATAGATCAGCAGCGGTAGGGCCACCCGCAACACGTCCGTGGGCCGGGCTGCAATCTGCCGCCCCTGGAGGCTGAACATGGCGACGATGGTGAAGAGCAGCGCGATAAGTGTCACGGGACTGATCTTCGGCACGAAGACCCGGTGGTACCAGCCAAGCCCCTTGATGCCTCCCAGCACCTTCCGCGTGAGGAAGCCCGTGATGAAGGGAATCCCAAGGTAGATGAAGACGCTGCTGGCGATCTGGCCGATGGTGGTGTCCACGTGGGCGCCCTGGAGGCCCAGCCTGGGTGGCAGCACGATGATGAAGAGTCAGGCGTACACGCTGAAGAAAAGCACCTGGAAGATCGAGTTGAAGGCCACGAGGCCTGCGCAATATTCGGTGTCGCCTTCAGCCAAGTCGTTCCACACGATGACCATGGCGATGCAGCGGGCCAGGCCGATGAAGATCAGGCCCACCATGAGCTCGGGGCCATCCCGCAGGAAGAGGATGGCGAGGCTCGTCATCAGCAGGGGACCGATGATCCAATTCTGCAGCAGCGAGAGCCCCAGCACCTTTCGGTTCTCGAAGACCAGGTGCAGCTCCTCGTAGCGCACCTTGGCCAGGGGCGGATACATCATCACGATGAGCCCCACTTGCCAGGGGCACGCTGGTGGTGCCCACGTTCCAGGCGTTCAAGGCCCTGTTGATGCCCGGTGTGAACCGGCCCTGCAAGATGCCGACCGCCATGCCCAGGAAGATCCACAGTGTGAGGTAGCGATCGAGGAAGGACAGTCGACCCGTGGCCATGAAACCCCTAGTGGCAGCCGCAGTCTTCGCCGGAGCCACCCTTTTCCTTGCCTTCGTCCTCGCAGGCACAGGCACCGCCGCAGCAGCCACCACCTTCGGTGAGAGTGGATTCTGCCAGGGCCAGCATCATCTGGTGGGGATCACCTTTCACCCGAAGAGCCATGTTCACGGCCTCGATCATGTCCTCCTTGGACACGCCGAGTGCTTCCAGGTGGGATTGGTGGGCCCGAAAGGCGCGCTCAGCGTTGGCACCAATGGCCGCGCCCAGAGCCACGAGGTTGAGGGTGGTCTCACTGAGGCCGGTCTCGGTCCGGGTCTCGGTCTGGGTCGACATGGATGCTCCATTGATGGTGGGAAGAAAAGAAGGGATCTGGGACGAGTGGAAGCCAGTGTGAACTACTTCGAAGTCGATTCACCCCGGGCGATGCGGGTCATGTCGGCCAGGGCCTCGGTAGGCCCCATGATCAGGAGCTCATCACCAACCTCGAAGCGCTCATCCCCGGAAGGCTTGAATCGGAGCCCGGTCCCGGGGTGGGTCAGGCCAATGATCAGCGACCCAATTGCTTGGTGGCGGCGCACCTCTCGAAGGGTCAGCCCCACCAGCACACTGCCCTTGGCGATGGCGATCCGTTCCAAACCCAGCTCCAGCTGTTCCTGCTGAAGCACGATGTCGAAAAAGTTCATCATCTCGGGCTTGAGCAGCAGGCCCGCCATACGGCGTCCACCGATCTCGTAGGGGCTCACGATGTGGTCAGCCCCGGCAGCCTTCAATTGGCGTTCAGTGCCCAGCTTCGCGCTGCGGGCCACCACGGGCAGGTCGGGCCGGATCTGCTTGACCGTCAGGGTCACCAGCACATTGTCGGCATCAGTGGTCAAGGCGGTGATGAGTCCCTTGGCGTGCCGGATACCGGCCCGTTCAAGCACCAGGTCGTCCATGGCATTGCCGTAGAGAATCAATTCGCCATCAAAACGGGGACTGCGGCCCTTGGATTCGTCCTGCTCGATGATGACGAACGGGACGCCCGCCTTCTTCAGCTCCCAGGCGGCCTGGAAGCCCATTTTCCCGAAGCCGCAGACGATGACGTGGTCCTTGAGTTCGTCCAGACGTTTCTGCATGCGGCGCTCCATGAGATAGCCCCGGAGGTCACCCTCGAGGAGCAGGGCTGTGAGATTCGAGATGGCGTACGTGGCCACGCCCAGGCCAATGATCAGGTAGAAGATGGTGAAGATCTTCGTCCGGGCGTTCACCTCGCCCAGTTCCCGGAAGCCCACCGTGAACAGGGTCGTGATGGCCATATAGAAGCTGTCGAGGGGGTCCAGTTTCGACAGCACGTGATAGCCCAGGGCCCCCGCCAGGATCACTGCGCCCAGGAGGACCAGGGCGTATCGCAACCGCCTCAGCGGCGCATCGGCTTCTTGGTCTGGAACCTGCGGGAATGGGGCGTGGATGCGCATGTCAGCCGCCGATCCCGTGCTTGATGGCGAAATACGCCGTACAGAGGGCCACCAGATGACCGCCACAGGTGAGGCGGCATTCGAGGATTGCCCCCCGGCCGGAGAAGCGGATCACCCTGCCCTCCCCCAGCACCTCGCCCTTGGCGGGTTCCAGGTAGCGGATGTGGAGGTCCGACGTGGCGAAGGGCATGGCGCCATCGAAGGCCGTGCTGAGAGCCAGGGCCCCCACCATGTCGGCCATGGTGGCCAGGACCCCGCCATTCACGATCCCGCGCGAGCCATTGATGACGGCCTTCGTGGGGACCAGGCGCATGATGGCCGTTCCTGGCGCGGC
>CAIXHJ010000466.1 GCA_903919165.1 uncultured Holophagaceae bacterium | reverse complement strand
TTCGGGACCGCCTGCGGTCGAAAATCGGAGGTCCCTCCAGAGGTGGCCGCGGCCCGGCAGCTGGCTGAGGCACCCCAACCCCAGGGAAGCTCACTTGCGCCAAAGGATCTGCTTACGGACGACAAGCTCACCCGCTACGTCGTCTACCAGCGGGAGATGAACACCGTGACGGATCTGGTCATGGGGGCCGCGATGGGGGCCTTCAACAAGTCCGGGGGCAGCCAGAAGGGCTTCGAGAAGGAGCTGTCCAAGGACGAGCGCATCAAGAAGATCGCCGACACCGAGGCCTCTGCCCTAGCCAAATCAGGGCTCACGAGATCCGAGGCGATGGAGATCGCGAAGGTCGTCTCCACCTACACGCCTGGCGCCACCATGGGTGATGGCGAGATGAAGAAGAAGGCCCGGGAGGAGTTCAGCGCGAAGTACGGCCCCTCGGTCCTGGCGGTGCTGGAGAAGCGCCTGCCGGAGCTTGAGAAGCTCCAGGACGAGATGCTGGGCGTCGCCCTGGGCAAGAAAAAATAGCCGAAAGCCCTATCCCTCACCCGGACCACCAAGGAGTCCCCATGAACCGCCTCGCCCTCCTCTTCACCGCGCTTCTATGCGCTTTCCCGGCCTTCGCCCAGGCCGACAAGGGCGGGTGCAAGGACCACCCTCTCTTCCCGACGCGCATGCCGGGCTACACGATCCGGGACTGCAAGACCGAGGAATTCGGGAGGTACGAGTTCAAGACCCCCAATGCCCGGGAGAAGATGCCCGTCGAGGGGAAATTCACCTTCATCGCCTACGGCATCGCCAACCGGAAGGATGAACCCTCCGCCGTGGCGGTCCTGCGGAACTATGAGAACGCCATCCTCTCGGCCGGGGGGAAAGTGCTCAATACCCAGGCGAACTACTGGGTGAACGGGAAGATCACGAAGGATGGCCAGGAAGTCTGGGTGGAGGCCGAGCGGGGCAATGGCGCAATCTGGTTGCGCATCGTGGAGAAGAAGGGGATGCAGCAGTTCATCGTCGCCGATGCGGCCGCCATGGGCGGCGACCTCAAGTCCACGGGCCATGTGGCGGTGTACGGCATCTTCTTCGACACCAACAAGTCCGAGGTGAAGCCCGATTCCAAGCCCGCCCTCGAGGAGATCGGTAAGCTGATGAAGAAGGACCCGGGCCTGAAGCTCAAAGTGGTCGGCCACACCGACATGACCGGCTCCCTGGACGCCAACATGAGACTGTCCCAGGCCCGCGGCGAGGCCGTGGTCCAGGCCCTGGTCTCCCAGCACGGCATCGCCGCCGCCCGACTGAAGGGCTACGGCGTGGGACCCCTTGCGCCCGTGGCCAGCAATGAAACCGAGGAGGGCAAGGCCAAGAACCGGCGCGTGGAATTGGTGAAGGAATAGCCTGCCCCGCAGGCAGGGTTCCTGGACCGAAGGAGGCGGTCCCTGGCAACAGGAAGGAGTAGGGACAGATGAACGGGATATTCCAGATTCTGAAGACCGTCTAGTTCCGCCTCCTGCTTCTTGCCGGAGCACCCCCCACCCTCGCCCAGAACCTGAATGTTCCAGCCCCCGGCCGCACCGTCGAAGGAGCCCGTATTCACAGCACTGGGGCGGGGCGATTCCAATTTCGCCTACTCCTACGGAACTTTCTGCAGGGACCTGCCTGTGGCGGGCTTCCACTGCTTCTGGTTCCTGAAGATCAAGGACTGGTGAGTCTTTCAAATGGGGGCAGGAAGGCTCAGTGGCCGCTGTCGCCCGCCAGCTTCCGCGCCAGTTCTCCCATCACGTTTTTGGCGTCGCCGAAGAGCATGAAGGTCTTGTCGAGGAAGTAGAGCTCGTTGTCAATGCCGGCGAAACCAGGGTTCTTCGAGCGCTTGATGGCGTAGACGGTTTTGGCCTTGTCGGCATCGATGATGGGCATGCCGTAGATGGGGCTGTTCTTGTCTGAGCGCGCCGCGGGGTTCACCACATCGTTGGCGCCGATGACCAGCGCCACGTCCGCCTGGGGCATGTCGCCGTTGATTTCGTCCATCTCCACCAGGTCGTCGTAGGGGATCTCCGCCTCGGCCAGCAGCACGTTCATGTGGCCGGGCATGCGGCCCGCCACGGGGTGGATGGCAAACTTCACCGTGACGCCCCGCTTCTTCAGCAGATCGTAGACCTCACGGACCTTGTGCTGGGCCTGGGCCACGGCCATGCCGTAGCCCGGCACGATGACCACCAGGTCCGCCTGCTCCAGGACCTGGGCGGCGCTCTCGATGGTGTCCGATTTGTAGGTCTTCTGCTCGCCCTCGACACTGGTCGTCGTGGTCTGCCCAAAGGCGCCGAACAGCACGTTGAAGAAGGAACGGTTCATGGCCCTGCACATGATGACGGACAGGATCAGGCCCGAGCTGCCGTCCAGGGCGCCGGCCGTGATGAGCAACTTGTTGTTCAGCACGAAGCCCATGGCCACGGCGGAGAGGCCCGCGTAGGCGTTGAGGATGGAGATCACCGTGGGCATGTCCGCGCCGCCGATGGGAATGATCAGCAACACGCCAAAGGCGAGCGAAAGCAGGATGATGCCGCCGAAGGCCCAGGGCGCCCAGGGGGCCAGCGGGTGCAGCACCAGCGCCACGCCCAGGACCAGCGCCAACGCGAAGAGGGCGAGGTTGCTCGCGTTCTGCATGGGGTAGGTGACGGGCCGCTGGGGGATCCACTTCAGTTCCTGTAGCTTGCCTGCGGCCAGGAGGGAACCCGTGAAGGTCAGGAAGCCCAGCAGGATCTCCGCCACCAGGGCCACGACGATGAAGGGGGCCAGGGCCGCCTCGTTGCGCTGGCCGAAGTAGAGGAAGAACTTGGCCGTGCCCACCAGGCCCGCGGCCAGGCCGCCGAAGGCGTGGGAGAG
This sequence comes from uncultured Holophagaceae bacterium, assembly GCA_903919165.1. GTDB lineage: Bacteria > Acidobacteriota > Holophagae > Holophagales > Holophagaceae > Geothrix. The sequence continues at coordinate 2,247 of CAIXHJ010000466.1, read as the reverse complement.
GGCGGTCCGCTGGGGCACCGCCGTGAGGGGCACCTGGGCCAGCGGATAGCCCACTGCCGAGCCTAGGGCGAAGGCGCCAAGGATCCACCAGTAGTGGGTGCCGCCCGTGGCCATCACGCCCGCCAGGGTGCCGGCCACGGCCAGGAGCATGGCGGCCACGCCGGAGAACACGCCCTTGCGGGCCGTCTCGGGATCGCTCATCCACCGCAGCGAGAGGATGAACAGCGCCGTGGAGACGAGGTAGAGAAGCTGGACGAGGTTCTCGGCGCTCACTTCGCCACCTTTTCTTGCTTCTTGAACATCTTCAGCATGCGGTCCGTGATGAGGAAGCCGCTGACGATGTTCGTGGTGGAGCAGAAGATGGCTATCAGGCCCAGGGCGGTGATGTAGCCGGGAGAATTCTTCCCGGAGGAGACGATGAGTGCCCCCACCACCGCGATGGCGGAGATGGCGTTGGTGATGCTCATGAGCGGCGTGTGCAGCAGGCGCGATACGCGCTGGATCACCATCACGCCGATGAAGGTGGCCAGCATGAAGACGAACAGGGCGCCCATGTAGTCGAGCTGCCCGTGTCCACCCCCGGCCACATGGACCGCTGTCTCGGATTGTGCCGTCAGAATCATCACGCCGTTCCTCCTAGATCAGCCCTGCAGCGCCTTCAGCGTGGGCCCGTGGACCACCTTCCCCTCGTGGGTGACTGCGCAGCCCTTCAGGATGTCGTCAGCCCAGTCCAGATTGAAGCCCTTGGCCTCCTTGTCCCAGAAGGCCGTCATGAAATTCAGCAGATTGCGCGAGAAGAGCATGCTGGCGTGGGTGGGCACCGTGGCCGGCAGGTTGAGCGGCGCCACGATCTTCACGCCGCCCACGACCACGGTCGTGCCCAGCTTCGACAAGGTGCAGTTGCCGCCGCCATCCGAGCCGAGGTCCACGATGACCGAACCGGGCTTCATGCTCTTCACGATGGTCTCGTCCAGCAGCTTGGGCGCGAAGACGCCCCCGATGAGAGCCGTGGTGATGACCACGTCCACCTGGGCGCAGTGATCGGCCAGCAGTTTCGCTTGAAGGGCCTTGTCCTCGGCGGAGAGCTCCGTGGCGTAGCCACCACCGGCGGAGGCGCCCTGCTTCAGGTCGATGCCCACGTACTTGCCGCCCACGGACTCGATCTGCTCCTTCACCTCGGGCCGCACATCGGTGGCGGTGACGCTGGCCCCGAGCCGCTTGGCCGTGGCGATGGCCTGCAGGCCCGCCACGCCGGCGCCGATGACGAACACCTTGGCCGGCAGCGTCGTGCCGGCGGCGGTCATGAACATGGGGTAGTACTTGGGCAGCTCCATCGCGCCGATCAGCACGCCCTTGTAGCCCATGATGTTGGCCTGGCTCGACAGCGTGTCCATGGCCTGGGCCCGGGTGGTGCGGGGGATGCAGTCCGTGGAGAAGGCCGTGATCGACTGCTCCGCCATCCGCTTCATCGCGTCCAGGTTTCGCGTGGGGAAGAGCGAGGCCAGCAGCATGGCACCGGGCCGGATGAGATCGACTTCGTGGGTTCCGTCGGGCCGGGCCTGGGGGGCGTTCACTTTCAGCACGAAGTCAGCCGAGTTCAGAAGCGACGCCGCGTCCGGCGCCAGGCTGGTGCCCGCGTCCAGGTAGGCCTGGTCGGGGAAGTGCGCCAAGGCCCCGGCGCCCGCTTCCACGGCCACCTCGATTCCAAGCAGGATCAGTTTCTTGCAGGACTCCGGATCCAGTGCGACGCGGGTCTCTTCCGCCCTGATCTCCCTGGGAACGGCAATCTTCATGGGGCCCTCGGATTGAAAATTCGCGGCAACGCCGGTACGTTATCATTGATCGACATAAGTTGTTTAATGTGGATTTTTTATGATCTCCTGGTCCACTGGTTTCCCCCCGGTTCCTTGAATCGTTTTCTGCCTTGAGACGCAGCACCGGTTAGCGTAGCGGTTGCCAGGTCCAATATCCCACCCAATCCCATCGAAGGAGGTCCCTCGTGGCGAATCCATCCCATCACATCGGTTTGATCCCGGAACATCCCTCGAAGCACGGGGGACGCCTCGGGCGCCACCTGCATTTCGATGAGCGCAGCAGGAACTTCCCCGTGCCCCTTCCCAAAGGGGCCACCATCGAGACCCGGACCTGGACCAGGACGGTGCAGGCTTTCAATCAGGGCGACCTTGGAGCCTGCACCGGCAATGGCGCCGTCGGCGTCGTCTGCACGGAACCCTATCGGCAGAAGGG
>CAIXHJ010000465.1 GCA_903919165.1 uncultured Holophagaceae bacterium | reverse complement strand
GTTCTACGGGATGCAGGGGGTGAACGCCACCACCACCGCCCAGATCATGGAAGTGATGAACGGGCTGTTCCTGTCCGCGGCCTTCGGCCTGGGGAACGCCTGCGGGGTGATGATCGGCAACCGGATCGGCGCCGGCCAGGAGGCGGTGGCCCGGGTCTATGCCAAGCGCAGCGTGGTCCTGGGGGTGGCCCTGGGCCTGGTCCTGGGCGCCGGCCTGGTGCTGGCGGAGCCGGTGTTCCTGGGCTTCTTCCGGGTCGCGCCGGAGATCCGCACGGCCTGCCGGTTCGCCACCTATGTCTTCGCCGCCACCCTGCCCCTGCGGGTGATCAACCTGATCATGGTGGTGGGGGTCTGCCGCAACGGCGGCGATACCGTCTTCGCCGCCCTGATCGACGTGCTGTCGCCCTGGTGCGTGGGCATCCCCATGGCCGCGCTGGGGGTCCTGGTGCTGAGGTGGCCGGTCTACCTGGTCATGGCCCTGGTCAGCCTGGAGGAGCTGGTGAAGGCCGGCTGCGGAACCTGGCGGCTGCTGTCCGGCCGCTGGCTCAACAACCTGGTGCGGGACATCCACGCCGGGGTAGTGGAAACCGCCTAGTACCAAGTTCGCTAAATAGCTTGTGTTAATGCAGCCGGGCGTGCATGCTGTCGCAATGGCACGCGGACGCCCGGCTCACCCAGTTGCACTCTCTCGGGAGGAGCGGAAACATTTGGAGGCCGTCGTCAGTCAGAAGACGAGCCCCCAGCGGGATGTCCTGAGGGCGCGCATTGCATTGATGGCTGACCGGGGCAGTTCAACCCATGCCATCGCCGAAGTTCTGAACGTTTCTCAACAGACCGTCACCAAGTGGCGCCGGCAAGCCGCGCTCCGGGGCAAGGACGGCCTGCAGGAGGCGGCTCGTTCTGGCCGTCCCCGGCGAATCTCGGACGTGGCCCGGTTACAACTCGTGGCACTGGCCTGTGAGGTTGCCGAGCCGGAAGGGCGTTCCACCCCGACCCTGGATGAGATTCGGACCAAGGCTATGGCGCAGGGGATCGTGACCGGCCTGAGCCGCAGCCACCTTTGCGACATTCTGCAGCAGGCGGACCTGCGCCCCCACAAGGTGAGGATGTGGCTGCACAGTCCGGACCCCGAATTCCGGGAGAAGGTCAACGTCATCTGTGGCCTGTACCGCAAGGCGCCCGAAGGCGGCGTCGTGTTGTCCATCGACGAAAAGACCGGAATGCAGGCCATCGAGCGCAAGCATCTGGACCGCCCTCCCCGCTCTGGTCGGCCCCGGCGCCAGGAGTTCGAATATGTGAGGCATGGCACCCAGGCCCTCATCGCCGCCCTGGACGTACATACGGGGCGGACCCTCGCCGCCTGTGGAGATACGCGCACCCAGACCGACCTCCTGACCTTCATGGACAAGGTCGCCCAGGCCTACCCCGACCAGGCCGTCCACGTCGTCTGGGACAATCTCAACACCCATCGCTCCGGAGTCTGGGAGGCCTTCAACGAGCGGCACGGTGGGCGTTTCCGGTTTCATTTCACGCCCCTCCACGCCTCCTGGGTGAACCAGATCGAGTTGCTGTTCGGGATTTTCGCGAAGCGGGTCCTGCGGAACGCCAGCCACACGAGCATCGGTCATCTCCAACGCCGGACCCTCACCTGGTTTTCGGAACGCAATGAGGCTCCCAGGCCATTCAAGTGGAGTTTCCGGGGGTACCATCTCCAGACCGGCGAACCGAAGAAAGCGCCGGGGAGGAAGTCCGATGCCCAAACCCGCCGCGCTCCTCGGAGCCGCTGACGTCGAAGAAAAGCTACGCAAGGCCCTGGGCCATGACGCCGTCGCGGTGAAGCCGTACGGCAAACACTTCCTCATTCAACTCAATTACGATGGCGAGCCCGATACCATTGCCCGCATCACGCACCTGGATTCCGGGGGATACGGCGCAGCCTTCAGGGCCTTCACCGGCAGGTGGGAACCCTTGCCGGATGAAGGCACCCGGGACGAGATGATCGCCGTGGTGGTCGAGGAATTCGGCCCCTACCTGGATCCGGCCAATTATCAAAGTTAATTAGCGAACTTGGTACTAG
>CAIXHJ010000464.1 GCA_903919165.1 uncultured Holophagaceae bacterium | reverse complement strand
GCTCCTGGGCACCACGTGGCAGGGGTCTGGGGGGAGGCTCCAGGTCTGCGAGCTATTGCGAGCAGGAGCACGCCCTGCGTGCGATACCTGGAGGGCAGTGCTCCCAGGGGGGTGACAGCCCGCAAATGCACTGCATTTGCGGGCGCCAAAGGGGCTTTGCCCCGATGACCCTAGATCCCAGACAACGCAAGCGTTGGCTGGGGGAAGTGTGCCTCGCCACCGATCCACGTCGATCCGGATTTTTCAGGCGAGGCACACTAGTGGACCCTGGGTAATGAGGGCAGGTGTTGAAGGACTCAGAAGGGACGTGTGCACCGCAGTTCAAAGCGTCCGCTGGATCCGCTCGATGCTGGTGGCTTTGCGTCCATCGGTGGTGACGAGCACGGCGTGGAGCTGCAGGTCACCCTCGGCCACTTCGTATCTGGGGCGCAGTACCTTCAGGAAGCGCCCCAGGCTAGCCTCCTTCTTCATGCCGATGACGCCCTCGTAGGGCCCCGTCATGCCGATGTCCGTCACATAGGCGGTGCCGCCGGGCAGCACCTTGGCGTCGAGGGTGGGCACGTGGGTGTGGGTGCCCAGCACGGCCGCCGCGCGGCCCTCCAGGTGGTATCCCATGGCCTGGGCCTCACTGGTGGCTTCCGCGTGCATGTCCACGATCACCAAGTCGGCGCGTTCCTTCTGAAGGATCCCGTCCACGCAGCGGAAAGGGCAGTCGCAGGTGGACATGTGCACCCGGCCCATCAGGTTGATGAACAGCACTTCTGCGCCCGATGGGGTGTGGAGCTTGATCCAGCCGTTGCCGGCCGTGTCAGGGGGATGGTTGGCGGGACGCAGGAGGCGGGGTTCCTGACGGAAGTAGGCATCGATGCCCTTCACGTCGAAGGCGTGATTGCCCGTCGTGATGACATCCACGCCATAGCGATCGAACCATTCCCGGGCGATGGTGTCCGTGATGCCGTGGCCGTGGGCGGCGTTCTCGCCGTTCACCAGCACCAGATCGGCCCCGGTCTCACGCCTCAGGTCAGGCACGAAGGCCTCCACCAGGCGCCGCCCAGGTTCCCCCACCACATCACCCAGCGCCAAAATCTTCATGTCTCCAGCCTACTAGGCCTTGACCATCCAGCAACTTCCCTGGGATGGGGGCGGGAACGAAAGTAACCTGCGTGACACCTGAAGGTCACAGGGGGGTCCACGGAGGGCCGTCTGCTAGGCTTCTTTCTTCGCTTGAGATCCCCATGAAACTGGCTGCCATCGCCATTGCGTTCTCCTCCCTGACCCCCCTGCTCGCACAGGGACCAGCCACTCTCGGGGTTTCGGAGATCCGGGCCGGCATGAAGGGTTACGGCAAGACCGTCTTCCAGGGTGGGAAGATCGAACGCTTCGAGTTCGAGGTCCTGGGCGTGCAAAAGAACTCCGCCCCTGGTCGAAGTCGCATCCTGGTGAGGGCCTCTGGCGGCCCCCTGGCGGAGACGGGCATCATGGCGGGCATGAGCGGCAGTCCCTGCTACATCGACGGCAAGCTCATCGGAGCCCTCAGCACGGGCATTGCCTTCGAGAAGGAGCCCATCGGAGGCATCACGCCCATCGCTGAGATGCTGGACCAGCTGAGGGACATTCCGGAGACCGCTCCCAGCCGCACGCCCCTGATCCTGCCCAAGCTGGAACCCCCCAAAGTGCTCAAGGCCGCCCTGCTGGGACAGATGCTGGACTTCCAGTCCCTGATGGGCGAGCCGGATCCCCAGGCGCTGCCCATGGCGCTGGCGGGGAGTCCCCTTGGCGCCGAGGCCCAGCGGCTGTGGTCCGGGTGGCCAGTCACCTTTACCGCGGGACCCACCCTTTCCGGTGGCAGGGCGGACGCGAGTCCCCTGGAGCCCGGGGGAATGGCCAGCATCACCCTCATGCAGGGTGATCTGGATCTGGGAGCCTCAGGCACCATCACCTATGTATCCGGAAAACGGGTCCTGATGTTCGGCCACCCGCTCTTCAATCTCGGACCCGTGGACCTGCCCCTCTGGTCGGCCACGGTCGCCACCACCGTCTCGAGCTACCAGAGCTCGTTCAAGCTGGCCCTGCCCGTGGCGCCCATCGGCGCCCTGCGCCTGGATCGCAGCTCAGGCGTGGCGGGCATCCTGGGCGCCGAGGCCCGCATGGTGCCCATGCGGATCGGCCTCAACCTGGCCGGCAGGCGCACTCTGAATTTCCGGTTCGAGATCATGGATCATCCGGTGGCCACGGCCGCGCTGGCCGCCACCGCCGTGGCGCAGACCCTGGATGCCTACAGCCGGGGGCTAGGCCTCCAGAGCCTGTCCATGCAGGGCAACATCAAGCTGGTGGGCCACCCGGTCATCGTGATCGAGAACGTCATCGCGGATCTGAACCCCTCCCGCATGGCCCAGTACGTCGGGGCCATGCTCCAGGCGATTTGCCTGAATCCCTTCGAAAAGCCTGTGTTCGAGGGGATCTCGCTCACCATCAAGGCCGAGGAGCGCCTGGATTTGACGGCCATCGCGGGCGTCCGTCTGCTGAAGGCCCGGGCCAAGCGGGGCGAAATCCTGCCCGTGCTGGTGACGCTCCAGAACATCCAGGGCGTCCGCGAGACGGCCACTTTCAACATCCAGGTGCCATCCTCCGCGGCTAAGGGCAAGGCCATCCTGATGGTGGGAGACGGGTTCAGCCTGACAGCCGCCGATCCCGACGAACGGATGATCGAAGTGGCCAGTCTCGGCGATGTAGTCCGCCTTCTGAACGGCGCCATGCGGAACAACCATGCCTATGCCCTGCTGGTGCAGACCCAGACGGGAGCGGGCCTGCGCGGGAGCCGCATCGAGGGCATCCCGCCGACCGTGGCCAGTCTGGTGGGCGGGGATGGTGCCACGAGCGACAACCGGCTTCAGCGCCGCATCATCGGGCGCGCCCTGCTCCCCCTAGAGCGCGAGGTGCGGGGGATCAGCCAACTGGAAGTGGAGATCGAATAGATGCGAAAGGCTCTTATGCGCTGGATGACCTTCCTCCTCTCGGCCGTCATGGGCGTGGCCGCCCTGGCGGACCAGCCCAATGCCACCTTCTCGTCCTTCAACGACTGGCTCGGATCCGAGACCCGAGGGGTGCGCATCGGCGCCGATGGTCGCCTGCGCCTGGCACCGAACCTGCGCCGGGTGGGCCAGCTGCCGGAAGGGGTGATCTGGGCCGCCGTGTCGGATGGGACCGGGGGCGCCTACCTGTCCGCCGGCACGGACGGCAAACTCTTCCACTACGTCGGAGGGCAGGTGAAGCCCCTGGGGCAGGTGAAGGGCGGCATCGTCTTCGCCATGGCGCGCCTGGGCCAGGATCTGGTGGTGGCTCCCACCGGGGAAGGCAAGCTGTACCGCGTGACGCCCACCGGGGACGTGAAGCCTTTCGCGGACATCGATGCCCGCATCGTCTGGGCCATGGCAGTCGAAGGGGACGCCGTGATCGCTGCGGGCGGCGCCGAGAAGGGTGCCGTGCTCGTGCAGGCCAGGGAGGGCTCCAGCCGCCGTCTGGCGGAGCTGGCGGACGAGACGGCCTTTACAGCGCTGACCCCGGATGGGCAGGGCGGCTGGTACCTCGGCAGCCACGGTCGGGGTCTGGTCCTCCGCTACAACCGCCAGGGCGACCGCCTGGAAACCTTGATGGATACGCCCTTCGAGGAAGTGCGAGCCCTGGCCGTCGCCGATGGCCAGCTCTACATCGGCGCCGACAACGGACTCACACCCAAGTTCAGCACGGGCCAATTGGAGCGGAGGGAGGGCTACCTCCAGGTGGACACACCGGCCACCACCCGCTCCGCCGTCATCCGCCTGGACCGGGACCGCGTTCCGGAGACCCTCTGGCAGAGCGCCCAGAGCCAGGTCTACGCCCTGGCCGTGTGGAAGGGCCAGCTCCTGGTGGGCACGGGCAACCGGTCCCGCCTGTTCTCTCTCCCCCTAGGGAAGGCCCGCGACACGGATCCTTTCGCCGTGATGCAGGAACTGGGCGCGGCCCAGGCCACGGCCTTCCTGCCCTCGGGCGGGGATCTTCTGGTCGTGGGATCCAACCCCGCGGAACTTCACCTTCTATCCGATGCCCTGGCCACGGAGGGCACGCTGGAATCGAAGATCCTCAAAGGAGAGCCCATCGCAGACTGGGGCCGCACCTACCTGGATGCGGAAACACCCACGGG
>CAIXHJ010000463.1 GCA_903919165.1 uncultured Holophagaceae bacterium | reverse complement strand
GTGAAGCGCGAGGGCTTCGAGGCCGTGGAGGACCTGGTGGCCAGGGACGAGCGCTTCATCCTCTGCTTCTGGCACCGCCGCCTTGTCATGATGCCCCTGGCCTACCCCTTCCACCGCCGGGTGAAGGGCGTGGCCATCCTCTCCAGCGACAGCAAGGATGGAGAACGCAGTGCCGCCACCTGGCGCTGGTTCGGCATCCACGCCGTGCGGGGCACTGCCAGCGACGATGGCGCCAAGGCCCTGGTGCGCATGATCCAGGCAGTGCGGCAGGGCTGGGATTTCGGCATCACGCCCGATGGCCCACGCGGCCCTCTCATGGAACTCAAGCCCGGTACAATCGCCCTGGCCCGCAAGACCAGCGCATGGATCGTCCCCGTGACCCTGGCCTTCGATCGATACTTTGAGCTGCGGACCTGGGATCGCATGGTGATCCCCCTGCCGTTCGCCACTTGCGTGATCAAGTACGGCACGCCCTACAGGATTCCGCCGAAGGTGGAGGATGGCGCTGAAGCCCTGCGGCTTCAGCGTGCGATGGATGCGTTGGAAGCCTGGGCCGATGGGTTCGATCTTGGCTGAGCTTGCGGTCAGCCCGTGGAGGCCCATGCGCGTAACCCTAGTCCAACCTTCCGGGTTCAACTTCATTCCGGGGCAACCGGACTTCTCTGTGCTGGCCAACCGGATGGCACCGCTCGGCATCCTGTCGCTGGCCGCCTGGCTGGAACAGCACGGGCACCCCACAGCGGTCTATGACTGCCTCGGCCCGCTGGCCCCGGCTTCGCTGGACGGCCAAGCGACGGAAATCCTCGCCACGGAGCCGGACCTCGTAGGCTTCTCTGCCACCACGTCGGGGTTCATGGATGCGGTGGATCTGGCGACCCGGCTGAAGGCGGCCCGATCGGAGCTGTGCCTGGTGGCGGGCAGTGTGCATGCCTCGAGTGTCGGAGCGCCGCTCCTGGAGAGCTTCCCCGAACTCGACATCCTCTGCCTGGGCGAGGGCGAAGGTCCCCTGTTGGACCTGGCGGAAGGGAAGGCCCTTGCCGACATCCCGAACCTGGTCTGGCGCGACGGGGCGCGCATTGTCACCAATCCGCGCCGGCCCCGGCTGCTGAACCTGGATGAGCTCCCGTTCCCCGCCTACGGAAAACTGGTCGCCTTTCCCAAGCGCTACCACCTACCCCTCTTCAGCTACGTGAAACGCTACGGGGCCACCATGATTACCTCGCGAGGCTGCCCCTACACCTGCTCTTTCTGCGACCGGACGGTCTTCGAACATCAGTACAAATTCAACAGTCCGGCCTACATCTACGCCCAAATGAAACACCTGCGGGACCGCTTCGGCGTGCATCACATCAACTTCTACGATGACCTCTTCACGGCCCATCAAGGCCGTGTGTCCGAACTGTGCCAGCGCCTCATCGATGAACCCCTGGGCATGGGTTTCAACTGCATCATCCGGACGGGCCATACCTCGGATGAGCTGCTTCGCCTGCTGAAGCGGGCGGGCTGCGTCATGGTGAGCCTAGGCGTGGAGAGCGCGGACCCCGGCCTGATGGCCCGGCATAAGGTCGGCGTCACCCTGGAGGCCGTTCGGGACACGGTGGAGAAGGTCCACGCCGCTGGCCTCAGGGCCAAGGGGCTGTTCATCTTCGGCCTGCCCGGGGAGACGCCAGAGACCTTCCAGAAGACCAGCGACTTCATCCTCTCCCTGGATCTCGACGACATGAATCTCACCAAGTTCAGCCCCCTGCACGGGGCGCCGCTCTGGGCTGAATGCGTGGCGGGCCAAGAGGGGGACTTCAATGAGGACTGGCGGCTGCTCAACTGCGTCAACTCCGTGTTCCTGCCCCAGGGCTTCGACTCCCGGGAACAGATGGACATGCTGTATAACGGCCACATCGAGCGGTTCTACAAGAGCAAGTCCTACCAGCGGCGGTTCAGCCGACGCCTCTGGGAGCACCGGTGGAGCCTTTGGCACCTGGTTCGCCACCTGCCCATGGTGTGGGCCGCCAAGCGCTACTTCACCGCGAAGCGGGTAGGTGCCGCCAAGCCCTATGACCGGCATCCCCGCCAGCCGGTGGGCCTGAAGCCCATGCCTCTCGGCCATTGAGGCTACTCGCGAGAGGGGATGGAAAGATGGTTAACCTTGAGGTTTGCCTCACTCCCCTTCTGCTGGATGGAACATGGCCACTCGGAAAGCCCCCCAAGCATCGCTCCCCAATCCCCTCCCCAAGTTCGTGGTGACGCGCCCGACTGGGAATCTTGATACCTTCGTGAGCCCGCGTCCTGGGCGGCCCTTCACAGTCACTTTCGAGTCCGAGGAGTTCACCTGCCTTTGCCCGCTCACCGGCCAGCCGGACTTCGCCAAACTGCGCATCCTCTACCAGCCGGACCAGCTCTGTGTGGAATCCAAGTCACTCAAGCTGTACCTCTGGAGCTTCCGCGACCAGGGTGCCTTCCACGAGACCATCACCAACCAGATCCTCGACGACCTGGTAAAGGCCCTCAGCCCCCAGTGGATCCGCGTCGAAGGCGACTTCCTCATCCGTGGCGGCATCCGGACGCTGGTGGCGGCGGAACACGGGAAGAAGAAATGAAACCGCGAAAGGCGCGAAAGCACGCGAAAAGAACAACGTCTTTCGCGAGGTTCCGCGTGGTTTCGCGGTTCCCATGAAGGCCGTCATTGCCCTCGGCTCGAACCTCGGCGATCGCCGAGCGCATCTCGATGCGGGTCTCATGGCGCTACGTACGTTGGGCTCGGTGGTTCCTTCCCCGCTGGTGATGGAAACGCCGGATGAATCCGGTCGTGGGCCCGCCTACCTGAACACGGTGGCCATCCTGGTGACGGAGGAGCCTGATCCTCGGCGTCTGCTGGAGTCGCTGTTGCGGCTGGAAGTGGCGATCGGCCGCGATCGCAGCTCAGGTCGAAATGCCCCGCGCACACTGGACCTGGACCTCATCACCACGGATGGTCCGCCGGGCAGCTGGGTCTGGGAGTCGCCGGAGGATCTGCGCGTATTGGGTCCAGAATTGACCCTGGAACTACCCCACCCCAGAGCCTTCAGCCGCCCCTTCGTCCTCGAACCCTGGCGCGCCCTGTCCGATTCGGGCGAGTGTGGTGGCGTCATTCCCAAATGAATGAACCACGAAGATCACGAAGACCACGAAACATTCAAATCAGATCTTCTTCGTGATCTTCCTGTGTTCGTGGTTCATCTGTTCTTCTACTTCGTCCACTGCTCGCACCAGCCCAGCACGGTCTCGTACCAGAGCTTGCTGTTCTGGGGTTTCAGGACGAAGTGGAACTCGTCGGGGAAGTAGAGCAGCTCGCTGGGGACCCCTCGCAGCTGCAAAGTGTTGTAGAGCTGGAAGGCCTCGCTCACGGGCACCCGGTAGTCCAATTCGCCGTGGATGACGAGCATGGGTTTCGTCATCTGCGCGACGGCGCTGCTGGGGCTCTGGGACTGCCAGCGGGCCTTGGCCTCCGCGTTATCCCAGGGCCAGCCCTTGAACTCCCAGCGGGGCAACCACAGCTCTTCAGTGCCCAACAGCATGGACTCGGTGTTGAAGATGCCGGCGTGGGTGACGAAGGCGGCGAAGCGGTCCGCCTGGTGTCCGGCCAGCCAGTTGGTGGCGTAGCCCCCATAACTTCCACCGCAGGCCACCACGCGCCTGGGATCGGCGTTGGGATACAGCTTCAGGATCGCATCCAGGGTGTTCATCAGGTCGGTCATGACGGCGCCGTTCCAGTCGCCGCTGATGGCGTCGGCGTAGGCCTGGCCAAAGCCCGTCGAGCCGCGCGGATTGGGCAGCACGGTGATGAAGCCCCGTCCGGCCCAGGCCTGGGGGTTCCAGCGGGGATGCCAGTCATCCGCGTTATCACCTTGGGGGCCGCCATGGATGATGAAGGCCACCGGGTAGGACTTGGTGGGGTCGTAGCCCACGGGCTTGATGATGAAGGCGTGGGTCTTGATCGGCTTGCCCTCCAAGGGCAGGGTGTCCACCCAGAGATCCTCGGCCTTGTTGAGGCCCAGCTCGACTGCCAGGGCTTCGTTGTGCCTGGTGAGGCGGGCCGTCCTTCCGGACTTGAGGTCCAAGGTATAGAGATCCGGAGGGATGGCCAGGCTGGTGGACAGCAGCACAGCCTGATCCTTCCCCAGGGCGAAGCTCTCGATGTACAGGTCCGTGCTGAGCCGCTGGGCAGTGTCACCATCCCAGCGGAAGAGGTCCGCATGGCCCTGGCGTTCACAGACACCGATCAGGTCCCCTCCCTGCCACTGGAAGTCGCCGAAGCTCTGGTCGAAGGCCTGGGTAGTTCGCACCACCTTGCCGTCGGCGCGGTCCATGACCCACAGCTCGAACTTGTCCGACTCGAAGCCGGTACGGCGCTGGGCGCGCCAGGCGAGGAACTTCCCATCCGGCGAGTAGCGGGGAGTGTTGTCCATGGCCGGGTTGTCGGTCAGCTTCCTCGCGGGGCCACCGTTGATGGCGACCTCGAAGATCTCGCCATTGGTGCTGGTTGCTTTGACTTGATCGGGGGCGGATTCAAAGGCCAGAGCCTTGCTGTCGGGCGCCCAGGCGTAGCCGTCACCCGCGGACACATCGGCGTAGTTGGGCACGTCGGTTGTGAAGCCTGCCGTGAGATCCCGCGGCGCTGCTCTGCCATCAGAGGGCACCACGAAGAGGTGGCTCACCTGCTTCGGATCCTTCCACTCGTTCCAATGGCGGTAGGTCAGCGTGGTGTAGAGACGGCCCGTGACCTTGGAGTCCTCCTTGGCCTTGAGGTAGGCGACGTTCTCAGCCTCAACGCCGCTGGGTACCGTGGTGCTGAGGAAGGCGACCCACCTGCCATCGGGGCTCCAGGTCTGGCCCCCTGCGTCACCGCTCAACTTCGTGAGCTGGCGCTTCTCCTTTGAGCCGAGATCCACGATCCACACCTGGCCGCCGGACAGGTACGCCAGCCGCTTGCCATCAGGGCTGAACCGGGGATGGGACTGGCTGCCGCTGCCCAGGTCCAGTATCTTCGTTGTGCCGTGCGCAGCTCTGAACCAGATGTGAGTGACGATCTTGTTGGCGGTGAAGTCCACCGTCCCCATCTGGTAGGCCAAGGCGCCTGCCGCGGAGATCTGGGGATCGGCGACGCGCTTGACCTTGAACAAGTCGTCCACCTGCAGTGGACGCGAGGCGAGCAGAGCCACGGAGGCCGTGAGGAAGAGGGCAGTGCGCATGAATTCTCCGGGAATCAGTACTCGGATAGCAGATGCCGAGCAATCACAGTCCGCTGGATCTCGCTGGTGCCTTCGCCGATGGTGCAGAGCTTCACGTCCCGGTAGTACTTCTCCACTGGATAGTCCTTGATGTAGCCGTAGCCGCCGAGGATTTGCACGGCCTGGTCGGCCACGCGGCAGGCCACTTCCGAGCTGTAGAGCTTGGCCATGCTGGCGGCCTTGGCATAGGGCAGACCCTGGTCCTTCAGGCCCGCTGCGCGGTAGACGAGCAAACGGGCGGCCTCGATCTCCGTGCCCATGTCCGCCAGCTTGAACTGGATGCCCTGGTGGTCGGCCAGGGGCCTGCCGAAGGTGTGGCGGATCTTGCTGTAGCGCAGGGCCTCCTCGAAGGCGCCCTGGGCCATGCCGAGTCCGAGCGCCCCGATGCTGATGCGGCCGCCGTCCAGGGTTCGCATGGCCTGCTTGAAGCCCAAGCCGTCCTCGCCCAGGAGGTTTGCCTCTGGCACCTTCACGTCCTCGAGGATCAATTCGGAGGTGTCGCTGGCGCGAAGGCCGAGCTTGTTCTCCTGCTTGCCGGACCGGAAGCCGTTCATGCCCTTCTCGAGGATGAAGGCGCTGATGCCGTCGGCGGTGCCGTGCCCCTCGCGCGGCGGCCGTGTACGGGCCATGACGACGAAGATGTCGCCAACGGTGCCGTGGGTGATGAAGGTCTTGGTGCCGTTCAGGAGATAGTTCTGGCCATCCTTCTTTGCCCTGGTGTGGAGGGCCCCCGCGTCACTGCCAGATCCCGGCTCGGTGAGGCCCCAGGCGCCGATGGCCTTCCCGCTGGCCAGGGGTACCAGGTAGGCCTGCTTCTGGCGCTCGTCGCCCATGGCGTAGATGTGGTTGCTGCACAGGCTGTTGTGAGCGGCCACGGTGATGCCCACAGAACCATCCACTCGGGACAATTCCTCGACCACCACGGCATACTCCAGATAGCCCATGCCAGCGCCGCCATACTGCTCGGGGAAGATGACGCCCATCATGCCCATCTCACCCAGCTGTTTCACCACGGCCATGGGAAAGGTCTTGGCCTCGTCCCAGGTCATGACGTTGGGGCGAATCTCCCGTTCCGCGAACTTGCGAACTTCATGACGCAGGGCTTCGACGTGGTCAGGAGGCGTGACGCCCATGAGAACCCCTGTGCTAGTTGGTGGTGGCGACCTTTGTAGGGGTTCCGCGCTGGAGCAGCTGTTTTTTCTGGAGCAGGGCCTCGGCCTCGGGCATGACCTCTAGGGCCTTGAGGATGGCGGGATCTTTCTCGCACTGGATCTTGAAGCCGGCCTCGATGCCGAAGGCCACATTCTGCATTTCGACGGAGATCTGCTCCTCCATGGCGCCGAGGTTGGTCTCCCAGTCCTTGTCGGAGATGGTGAGCTTCTGGTCCAGGGCCCATGCGCGGAACCGGCTCATGATCGCGTTGTCGGCGTGCTGGCCGGGCTTGACGCCGAAGTGCTCCTTCTCGTGGACGGCGAAGCGGAAGAAGGACTGGTGGCGGAACCGGAGATCCACCATGAACTCGTTGTACCGGAGGGTGGGTAGCGCGTAGTCGGGGTTGATGCCGCCTCCGCCGTAGACGGTGCGGCCCAGGTCCGTCTTGAAGGCCGGTCCTTTGGGTTTGGTGTCCTTCTCGTCATCGGGGTTGTAGTAGTCATCCAGACCATGACTGTAGTCTCGCTGGATGTTGCGGCCAGAGGGCGTGTAGTAGCGCGCGGTGGTAAGGGTCAGGCCGCGGGAGCGGTTGATGGTGAGCACGCTCTGGACGAGGCCCTTGCCCCAGCTGGTCTGTCCGACGACCAGGCCCCGGTCGTGGTCCTGGACGGCGCCAGTGACGATTTCGCTGGCGCTGGCGGTGCCGCGGTTGATGAGGATGACCAGCGGGAAAGGATCAAGCTGGGACCCCTTGCTGGTGCGGGTCTGGTTTTCCTCACGTCCGTCCCGGCCCTTCTGGCTAACGATGAGCTGGTCGGGCCCCAGCAGCTGGCGGCAGATGCCGATGGCGGCATCCAGTACACCCCCCCCGTCGCCGCGCAGATCCAGGATGAGTTGTTTCATGCCCTGTCTCTTCAAGGTAGTAACGGCTTTCTCGAATTCCTCGGACGTGGTCTCGCCGAAGTCCTTGATGAGGATGAAACCTGTGATGGGGTTCAGCATGAAGCTGTAGTAGACGCTGTTGGTGGGGACTTCAGCCCGGGGAATGGAGAAGTGCAACAGCTCGGCGAGGCCCGTTCGCTGCACGGCGATCTCCACCAAAGTGCCTTTCTCGCCGCGAAGCTTCAGGAGGGCGGCGTTGGAGCTCATGCCTTCTGTGCTGGCGCCGTCGATCTCCTTGATGATGTCGCCGGATCGCACGCCCAGGCGCTCGGCTGGGCCGCCCTTCATGGGACTGATGATCGCGATGCCCTGGTCATGCTGCTGGATGATGGCGCCGATGCCAAAGAAGGAACCCTTCTGCTCCTCGCGCAGCATTCTGAATTCACTTTCGTCCATGTAGTTCGAGTGGGGATCCAGCGTGTGCAGCATGCCCTGGATGGTGGCGTGGGTGAGTTGCCGGGGCGTGGGGGGTTCGGGCGTGTCCTTCTGGACCAGGTCCATGATCTCGGTCAGGGTGTCCAGGCTGCGCTGGCGCGCGGTCTGTCCGCTGGACCGGGCCAGCAGGGGACCCGCCACCGCCACCGTGACGGCCAGTACCATCCACATCCAGTTGCGCTTGAGGAAACGGGCCATGAGGCTCCCGGAAAGACAGCCTTCAGGATACGCCTGGTGCGTTCCGTCTGCGATGGGTGGGGTTCCTAGAACCCTTCGAGGATCCTCTGAGCGGCCGGGGCCATGCGTTCCCGGCTGGCACGGGTGGCGAGGATGATGCTCTCGAATCTGCGGTAGGCGAGTTCAAGATCGTCATTCAGGACCAGGTAATCGTAGGCCGGGTACTGCTCCATCTCGTGTAGGGCGTACTCCAGGCGAATGCGGATCTGCTCGTCGGAGTCCTTGCCCCGGCTGCGCAGGCGCTCCTCCAGGGCCGCGACGGAAGGCGGGAGAATGAAGATCATGCATGCATCGGGAATGGCCCGCCGGAGGTTCAGAGCGCCGGTGGTCTCGATGTCGAGCAGCACGTCCTGGCCCGAGGCCAGCACGCCGTTCAGCCAATCCCGGCCGGTGCCATAGCGGTAGCCGTAGACTTCGACCCACTCCACGAAACCGCCTTCCCGGACCATAGCCTCGAAGGACGCGTCGTCAATGTAGAAGTAGTCAAGGCCATCCACTTCGCCGGGACGCGGCTTCCGGGTGGTGAAGGAGATGGAGAAGATCAGGTTCGGTACGGTTGAGACCAGCCGCCGGACGAGAGTGGACTTGCCAGCACCTGAGGGCGCTGAGACCACGAACACGTTTCCCGGATGGTGCATCGATCGTTCCTCCCTGCAACACTCTAGCGGATCCACTCCAATGGCCGTGATCCCGATGGCTGACTCAGCAGGCGCAGAGCGGCCCGTGGTGGGTCCGACTACTGGAATTCCCCAGGCTCCGGCGGGGCAGGTTTCGGGGTGCGCTTGAAGATCGCGGAGGCGCTACGCCGCCCGTCCATGACGATGTGGACGGGTTCCTCCAGCCGGGTGTGGACGAGGCAGCCCGAACGCCAGACCTCCGGCTGCTGGCGCAACCAGTCCCAGTCGAGGAGGCTGGTGCCCCGCGGGTAGGGCACGGTGAAGTAGCCGATGTTGAGCGAGGTCACGTTATGGAAGAAATGGGAGCCCAGAGAGGCGTCCGCCTGGAAGTTCGCCATGGCGTACTCCACGATCACCTGGGCGCAGGAGATCATGGACCAGGCGATGGGAATACCAAGGTGGCGGTCGTTGCTGCCCCAGCGGCCTGGACCCAGCAGCACATACTTCCCTCCCTCGGTCCGGAACCGGTCGTTGATTTGCTCGATCTGAGTGGCCAGGGCAGGCGTATCGAATTTATCGAAGCCTTCAGGGTCCACCCACACGATGTCGCGAAGCCCCTCCACGGTGCCGTTTCCCACACATTTTTCCGAGAAGAGGAAGAGCTCCGCGGGATCAAGGTCCGTGAGCGAGAGGTTCACCTCGCCGTTGTCCAGAAGCTGGTGCTTGATCTGGAGCAAGGTGAAGGTGGGCTTGCCGTTTTCCGGGTCCTTGTCGAGGTTCACGGCGAACTCGATCTCCACGGGTGTCTCCATGGCCTCACGGATGAGCTCCAGGAGCGTCTGGAGGATTTTCGGGAGCGGGAATTGATCGTACTTCAGGATATTCCGGAAGTTCACGATGCGGGGGCCGGGGGTGTCCAGACCATCGCGGATCCGGTCATCATTGGCGTCCCATACGGAGGCGCAATGCCAGAGGGCGCCGTCCTTCTCAGCCTGCTGGATGTCGAGGCTGAGCAGGGTCGCATCCTCGCCACCGTAGAGGTCCACGGAGGTGCGAGTCATATCCAGGGCGTAGAACTGCTTCTGGGTGGTGCGCAGCTGTTCCCTGGGAGGCACCATATCCATCTCGGGATAGGGTGGCGAGAACCGGTAGGTCTTCCCCCCTTCGACCACATACTTCCCCAGGCCCACGGCGATGTTGGCGATGCCGTCCTCGGGCTTGGTGTAGGCCACAGGGTAGTAGTTGAAGGACTGGGCCACGCCGGAGATGTGGGGGTAGAAGCGATCGCCGAAGCGGCTGCCCGCGACCTCCTGGATGAGGATGGCCATCTGCTCCTCCTCGATCTTGTAGTCGATGGCCTGGAAGTAGGAGCGCGAGGCCTTCGAGTAGACCGATGCGTAGACCAGTCTGATGGCCTCGGTGAGCTGGGCCTCGCGCACGGCGGGATCGGGGTCGTTGTTGGGCAGGAAGAAGGTGCTGTAGAGGCCCGCGAAAGGGTGGGAAAGGCTGTCTTCCAGCAGGCCGGAGGAACGCACGGCGAGGGGCATCTTCGCGTGCTTGGTGAGGAAAAGGCGCAATTTGGCCAGCAGTTCGGGCGACAGGGAACCCATGAGGAAGCGGCGCTTGATGGAGTCGTCGTCTACATCGTTTTGGAGCATCTGCCGCAGTCCGTTCCGGCTGATGAAGGAGTTGAATTCCTCGGTGCCGATGGTGGCGGAACGGGGGATGCGGATGTTCGCTTCGGGCAGCAGGTTGTCCAGGTCCAGGCGGGAGAGCAGGGAATGGATGAAGGCGACGCCACGACCCTTGCCGCCCATGGAACCCGGGGCCAACCGAAGGATGTTGGGCTCATCCTTCGGCGTGGATTCAGTCAGGGGAATCACCTTCCCCAGGGTCTTCATGCGCTGCACGTAGTCGCCCACGTTGATGAGGAAGGTGCGCAGCTCCTCGGGATCGCGGTAGTCGGAAACGCGGAACTTCCCCAGCACCTTCGCCACCTGGACTTCGCCGCGGGCCATGATCCACGCGGAGAAGTGATTCCGGGAGGCATGGTAGACCAGGGATTCCACGGGAACCGTGCGCAGCTTGGCCTGCAGGTCCTCCATGTCGACGGCGCGCGCGATTTCCGCGCCGCTCTCGTCCCGGAAGATGAAGTCGCCGAAGCCCAGGCTTTCGTGGAAGAAGTTGGAGAGTTCGGCGCCGAGCGTGTACGAGTTCTTGTTGAGGAAGCCGCTGTTGATGGCCGTGGCCCAGGACTCCTTGAAGGGATCAGAGGACTGCAGCAGGGTCGGGAGATGGGGGTTGCGGTTCTTCACGACCTTGATGACCTTGATGCCAGCCTCCCGATCCAGAGTCCCATCCTTGGGAAACTTCCGATCGGTGATGACGCATAGAAGAAAATCCTGGTACTTGTCGCAAAAGACGAGGGCCTCTTCATAGGTGGTGGCCAGGATCACCTTGGGCCGGACGCGCATGGACAGGGTTCGCGTCATGCCGTCCATGCTCTGGTCCTTGGCAAGCCGGGTGGTCTGCTTGAGTATCTCGGCGTAGAGGATGGGCAGGTACCGCGAGTAGTAGCGGATGCTGTCCTCGACCAGCAGGATCACGCGTGTGAGGCCGACCTTGGTGTCGTTTTCGACATTCGCCCTGTCCTCCATCAACTTCACCATGGCCATGAAGATCTCGGGATTCCCGTTCCAGACGAAGATCTGGTCATAGTGGCGGTGGAGTTCCTGGCGCCGCCTGTCCATGGCTCCGACTTCCACGTTGTCATTGAGCAGCAGGTAGATCGGGATCCGCGGCGCGGATTTCCGAAGAGCCTTGGATAGCTCCACATGTCCGCCCTGACCCAGCCGGCTCATGACGATGATCATGTCGAAATGTCGGGTAGTACACTTCTCCAGCGCCTCGTCCAGCGTGGACACGTTGATCACCCGGGGTGGGTTGCTCATGTTGAGCTGGTAGTAGCCGTCGAAGAGGATTTCGGTCAGAAGGCCGTCTTGCTCCAGGGTGAAGGCATCGAAGGCCGGAGCCACCAGCAAGATCTCGCGGGTGCGCAGCGGCATCAGGTCGTGGAAGATCTCCTTGTCCGAGGTGTACTTCCGGAAGATCTCATTGAATTCACGACTGATCATCGGCGCCCCGGGTTCCAGGAAGTGTACCGGTCTGCGCAGAAAAGGGGGCCGTTTGCGACCCCCTTTTCTGCGTTAAAGACCTGCTAGGAACTACACAAGCCCCTGATCGATCATCGAGTCGGCCACCTTGAGGAAGCCGGCGATGTTCGCGCCGTTCACGTAGTTGCCGGGCGTGCCGAAGCGGGCGGCGGCGTCCACGCAGGACTTGTGAATGTTGATCATGATTTGATGCAGTCGGGCGTCCACCTCCTCGGCGGTCCAGCCCAGGCGCATGGAGTTCTGGGACATCTCGAGACCTGAGGTGGCTACGCCGCCTGCGTTGGAGGCCTTGCCAGGGGCGAACAGGATCTTGTCCGTGTTGGCCTGGAAGAACTCCACGGCATCTAAGGTGCTGGGCATGTTGGCACCCTCGACCACGGCCTTGCATCCGTTCGCGAGGAGAGTCTTGGCCTCATCGAGGTTCAGCTCGTTCTGGATGGCGCAGGGCAGGGCCACGTCCACCACTTGCTCCCAGGGGCGCTTGCCCGCGTAGAATTTGGCGGTCTTGTATTTCTCGACGTAGGGCGCCACGGCCATGCGGTCGATGCGAAGCATCTCCTCCATATGGACGATCTTCTCGCCGAAGATGCCATCTGCGTCGTAGATGTAACCGTCGGGACCGGAAATGGTCACGACCTTTGCCCCCAGCTGGGTGGCCTTGGTG
>CAIXHJ010000462.1 GCA_903919165.1 uncultured Holophagaceae bacterium | reverse complement strand
TGGTCTGTGCCTATTCCAGCGTGGGAACCGCGGCCCTGGAGGGGCTGCTGGAGGCGGGGGTCGAGATCCGCGCCCTGTACACCTATCCCCCGGGAGCCGACGAAGGGTGGTTCACCCCTCCGGCCACCCTCGCCCAGGCCCAGGGCATTCCCGTGCACATGGCACCTGTTTTCAATGAGGACGCGGTGTTTGAGGCCATCCAGGCCCACCGTCCCGACTTTCTTTTCAGCTTTTATTTCCGGGAGATGATCCAGGGCCGCTTTTTGGAGATCCCGCGACTCGGTGCTTTCAATCTGCATGGAAGCCTGCTGCCTAAATTCCGCGGCCGGGCCCCCATCAACTGGGTCCTGGTGAAAGGGGAGGTGGAAACTGGCATCACCCTTCACGCCATGACCCCCAAGCCCGATGACGGACACATCGTGGCCCAGGCCCGGCTGCCCATCGCCTGGGACGAGACCGCCCTGAGCCTGACTGATAAGGCAGCTCAGGCTGGACGGGGCCTGGTGCGTGATGCCATCCCAGGCCTGGTGGACGGGTCCATCCCGCGGATCGATCAGAAGACCCTCGGCCCTTCCACCTACTTCGGCGGCCGCAAGCCTGCGGACTCGCGTCTGGTTTTCTCCATGAGTGCGCAGGAGGCCTTCAACCAGATTCGCGCCGTGGCGGACCCTTGGCCGAACGCCTTCCTGGAGACACCGATTGGGAGCGTGAAAGTGGCCTGGGCCTTGCCCAGCTCAGAGCCCTGCCCTCCCGGGCAGGTTCGCATCACCCGGGAAGGCGTGCTGCTGGGATTCGCGGATGGCCCGCTGCGGTTGCATGCGCTCCGAAGAGGCGCCCACCGCAGTGAGCGCCCCTCGGATCACGCCCGTTGGCTACTGGAATTGGGCATTCCGGCCTCGGGGGACTGACTCAAATCAGAGATGCCTGACCAGACTGTGCCCCACCTCGGAGGGGTCCAGGATGGTCGAATCCATGGGCAGGTAGACCGGATCCCACATGGCATCTGCCACGGCGCGGGGAATGTCGGCTTCGGCGATCACCCGGTTCGCCACACCCTCCTCCTGTGCGGCCTTGACTACGGCTTCCGCCACTGCCTTGGTGACGCGCCGAATCTGGCCCGTGGGCGGGAAGAGACTCCCGGCCTCCAGATCCTCTGGATGGACTTCCTCGGCCAGGCGCCGAGCGGCGGCCGCGAACAGCCCATCCCGGACTTCCCGGGCCTCGGACACCATGAGCCCCAGGCCCATTCCCGGGAAGATGAAGGAATTGTTGCCCTGTCCGATGAGATGGGTCCGGCCCAGGAGGGTGACCGGATCGAAGGGGCTGCCCGTGGCCACCAAGGCACGACCATCGGTCCAGCGCAGGACATCCGCAGGTGTCGCCTCGGACTTGCTCGTGGGGTTGGACATCGGGAACACCAGGGGACGCTCCGTGTGCCGGGCCATCTCGCGGATGATGTCCTCCGTGAAGACCCCAGGATGAGCGGAAGTTCCGATCAGCATGGTCGGCTTGAGGGCGCGAACCACCGCGAAGAGATCCCGGCGCTGACCCTTGCCCAGACCGTGTTTCTCGGCGAGGGCGGCAGGCCAGGCGAAGGCACGCTTGTGGACATCCTGGATCGGCGTGTCGTCCACAAGGAATCCTTGACTGTCGAGGTTGGCGATGGCGGTGGTGAGGGCCTCCCCTTCGAGGCCGGCCCTGCGCAGGGCATCCCGCAACAGTCGGGCGATGCCGACGCCTGCGGCGCCAGCTCCAAGGATGACAATGCGCTGGTTCTTGAGGGGCACTCCCGTGGCCCTGGATCCGGCCATCATGCCCGCCACGCCGATGGCGGCCGTGCCCTCGATGTCGTCGTTGAAAGTCGTGAGCACCTTCCGGTATCGGTCCAGGAGGGTGAAGGCCATGACCTTCTTGAAATCCTCCCACTGCAGGATGGCCTTGGGAAAGCGCGATATCACCGCATGGACGAACTCATCCACCAGTGAATCGTATTCGGCCCCCCGCAGACGAGGAGCACGCCAGCCGAGGTAGAGCTCATCCTTGAGCAGATCCTGGTTGTCCGTGCCCACGTCCAGGCTGATGGGCAGCGTCTGCCAGGGCGGGATCCCGGCCGCGGCGGTGTAGAGAGCCAGCTTCCCGATGGGAATGCCCATGCCGCCCGCGCCCTGGTCGCCCAGACCGAGAATCCGCTCATTGTCCGTGACCACGATCAGGCGCACATCGTCGAAGGGGGCGTTCCCGAGGATATCCTTGATGTGGCCCCGATGATCGGGTGTGATCCAGATCCCCCGGGCCCGCCGGAAGATGTGGCTGAACTCCTGACAGGCCTGCCCCACGGTCGGGGTGTAGACGATCGGCAGGAACTCCTCGATGTGATCGATCAGCACCCGGTAGAAGAGGTACTCGTTCCGGTCCTGCAGCGCGGCGAGCCCGATGTACTTCTCAAGCGGGTCCTTCTTCCGGATGATGTTGGCGTAAACCCGCTGGGATTGCTGCTCCATGGTGCTAACAGCGTGGGGAAGCAGGCCCTCGAGCCCCATGGAAGCGCGTTCCTCCTTGGTGAAGGCCGTCCCCTTGGTGAACATCGGATGCCTCAGGAGCCGTGCGCCACGGTAGGGAACCGTGAGTCGCGTCGTACCCCCAACCTCGAATCTCAGACCGTATCGTTCCATGGCTCCGCCCTTCTTCTCGTTGGTTCGAGACTCCTCGACACGGACACGGCCGTGATGATGTTAGAAGGAGCCCCACCGGGGCGGCGATGACTCACCTAATGTGGATGGTGGCATCAACTATCAAGAGACCTAAATGTGTACTCTCCTTGCACAGTTGTCCAGCCCCGGGCTGCCGGAACGGCCCGGGGCTCCCATATGCTCCATCATTCAAGAACATGGATGTTCTTTTTCGCGCAGATGTCCTTTAACTTTTTGGGCCAAACGCTGACGGTGACTTCTCCGAGGTGCGCCGTGCGGAGGAGGTACATGAACGTCCTGGCTTGGCCGATGCCCCCGCCAATGGAAAGGGGGATCTGGTCGTTCAGGATGGCCTGGTGATAGGGGAGCTTGAGGAACTCCAACTGCCGGGAGATCTTGAGTTGGGTCCGCAGGGTCTCCTTCGTCACCCGGATGCCCATGGATGTCAGTTCATGCCGCCGCTTGGTGATGGGATTCCACACGAGAATGTCACCGTTGAGCCCATGGGTGCTCCGCCCCGTCATGGACGAGGTGTCAGTGGCCCAGTCGTCATAGTCCGCGGCCCGCATCTCATGCGGGTAGCCGTCCTTCAGCACCCAGCCGATGCCAATGATGAACACGGCGGGGTACTTCTGGAGAATCGCCGTCTCCCGCTGTTTTCGCGGCAGGTCCGGGTACATCTCCAGCAGATCTTCAGCATGGATGAACACCAGTTCCTCGGGGAAGTCCGGCAGCCCGCCCGCCTTCAAGGCCGGGAACTGAGCCTGGGCCTGGCGCCCGGCTCCCACGATGACCTCCCAGATCTTCCGGACCGTGTCCTTGAGGAAATCGAGGTCGCGCTGGTCGGGGGTCATCCGCCGCTCCCAGTCCCACTGGTCCACGTAGGAACTATGGTCGTGATCCAGGAAGTAGTCCTTCCGCACCGCGCGCATGTCGGTGCAGATGCCTTCGCCGGGCCGACATCCGAACTGGGCCAGCGCCATCCGCTTCCACTTGGTGGCCGCCTGCACCACTTGCGCCTGGATGGGGCTGGATAGCCCCAGTCCACAGGGGAACTCCACCGGCGTGCGGGAGCCGTCCCGGTCCAGGTAGTCGTTCACCCCGCTGGCGCGGTCCACGATCAGTGGAACCTGCACCATGTCGAGGTTCAGCTCTCGGCAGAGGTGGTCTTCGATGTACCGCTTCACCACGAAGACAGCTCTCTGGGTATCCATCCGGTTCAGCAAAGGCTTGTACCCCACCGGGAGGATCTTCTCGACCTCCTCGTAGGTGCTGATGCCCGGTCCTGCCAAATCTGCGGTCTTATCGGACATGGAACTCCCTCCTCCGCGAAACACGGGGAGGAGGCTGGCACCGAATCTTCCCGGGGTGGCCCTCCCCGAACGCAGCACCGAAGGTACCCACCGGCCCCGCACAATACAAGATCTAATTATCATCTTTCTTTCGCCCACTCGCCCGATTGCAGTTCTTAGGGTTCCATTGAATTGCTTCGGGATATCCTTTCCGGGACTCTCCGAAAGGTCCCCATGCGAAGTTTGATCACCGGAACCGGGATCGGCGTGCCTCGGCATGTCGTCACAAACGAGGCCCTTTCTAGGCTCATGGACACCTCGGACGAATGGATCCGCGTGCGCAGTGGCATCCAGGAGCGGCGCTACGCTGATCCGGGCCAGGGCTCCACGAGTCTCGGCGTGATCGCGGCCGGAAACGCCATTGCCGATGCGGGCTTGAAACCGGGTGACATTGATTCCGTCATCTTCGCCACCATGACCCCGGACCATGTGCTTCCAGGCAACGGCCCCCTGCTCCAGGTCGCTCTCGGTCTGCGCGACATCCCCACCTTCGATATCCGCCAGCAGTGCAGCGGCTTCCTCTATGGTCTGGAGCTCGCGGACCTGTTCATCCAGAGCGGCCGCTACCGGCGGGTGCTGCTGGTGGGTGCCGAGGTTCACACCTCCTTCATGCCCTGGCACCTGGGCTGGGACACGCTCATCGGCCAATCGACGCGGGAGATCACGGAAGCCGAACGGGCCGAGAACACCGCCAGCCGAGACCGGACGGTCCTCTTCGGAGACGGGGCCGGTGCCGTGGTGATCGAGGGCCGCGACGGAGTTGCGGGTCTCGGCCCCATCCGCCTCCACACGGACGGCACAGGGGCTGGAGTGCTGACGATGTTGGGCGCCGGCTTCAAGCGCCGGCCCTTCGTGACGCATGAACAGATCGATGCGGGCGAGACCCTGCCCATCATGTCCGGCAAGGAGGTCTTCAAGTCCGCCGTGACGTTGATGCCTCAGGCCGTGCGAGAGGTTTGCGAGGTCGCAGGGGTGGCGGTCGAATCCCTGGACCTGGTGCTCGTTCACCAGGCCAACCTCCGCATCATCGAGGGCGTGCAGAAGGCCCTCGGCCTCCCGGCGGGAAAGGTGCCCCACAACATCGAACGCTACGGCAACACCACCGCTGCCACCCTGCCGATTCTGTTCCACGAGTGCCGCCAGCAGGGCCTCGTCAAGCCCGGCATGAACCTGATGTTCACCGCCCTGGGATCCGGCCTCCACTGGGGAGCTGCCCTGTACCGAACCTAGGGGCCTGCCCAGTTGCTCCTAGCAAAGAACTGGATCTAAGATGCCAGTCATATTCCCGGAGTTCTCATGCGTACGCGTTCGGTTGCCTTGGCCCTGCTCGTCCCGGCCCTGATCCTCCCGGCGGCTTCCTCCAAGACCCGCGCCTCCGGACGGGTAAAGAGCTCCAAGGAGGCGAAGGCCATCGCCGAACAGGACACCGGTGGGAAGGCCACCAGCGCCCGGCGCATTCCCTTGAACGGCGCCTCCGGCGGATGGGAGGTGGATGTGCGGATGCCCCGCGAGGACAAGGGCTGGCGCTGCGTCATCGATGCGGATACCCGCATGGTCCATACCAAGACACGCATCGACCAGCCTGGCAGCAAAAGCAAGGCCGAAGGCCCGATCCGCATGATAAAGGGGACCCGCTGAGGATGGTTGTCCGGCTCAAGGCGACCGTTCGCCGGTTTTTACTGCCCGAGGCCCTGTCCGGCTTGACAGTCCAGCCTAGAATCGTACCCGTGGCAGGTGCCACTTAGGAGAACAACTCATGGGTCTGATGGACTGGGGCAAAGCCCAATTCATTGAAATCATCGAATGGCTCGACGATTCCAACGACACCCTCGCCTGGCGGTTCCCTGTGAGGGACCAGGAGATCAAGAACGGTGCAAAATTGGTCGTGCGCGAAAGTCAGGAGGCCGTCTTCATCAACGAGGGCCAGCTGGCGGACGTATTCAAGCCGGGCACCCATACGCTCAGCACCCAGAACCTGCCGGTTCTGGCGGACCTGAAGGGCTGGAAGTACGGCTTCGAGAGTCCATTCAAAGTTGATACCTATTTCACTTCCACCAAGCTCTACAACGACCTGAAGTGGGGCACCGCAAATCCGATCATGATGCGCGACGCCGATTTCGGCATGCTGCGCATCCGGGCCTTCGGCATCTACTCCATCAAGGTGGTGGACAGCGGCACCTTCCTCAAACAGCTTGTGGGAACCAATGGCGTCTACACGGTGCCTGACATCTCCGAGCAGCTCCGCAAGACCATCATGAGCCGCTTCACCGATGTGCTGGGCGAGGAGAAGGTGCCGGCCCTGGATCTGGCCTCTAAATACGACGAGCTTTCAGACCTGGTGAAGCAGAAGCTCCAGGATGAGTTCAAGACCATGGGCCTCGAACTGTCCAAGTTCTTCGTGGAGAACATCAGTCTCCCGGAAGAAGTCGAGGCGATAATGGACAAGCGCACGGGCGTGGGCATGATGGCTCCTGTGATGGGCGCCTACACGCAGATGCAGGTAGCTGAAAGCATCCCCCTCGCCGCACAGAATCCCGGTGGCGTCGCCGGCATGGGCATGGGCGTTGGACTTGGTTTCGGCATGGGCAACATGATGGGCCAGCAGATGGCCGGGGCCTCCCAGCAGATGGGTCAACAGGGTTTCCCCGCAGGAAGCGCGCCAGCTGCTCCTTCCCCCACGACCCCTGCGAAGTCGCTCAAGGATGAATTGATGGAATTGAAGGACCTCTTCGACAGCCAGCTCATCAACCAGGCCGAGTACGACACCCAGCGGGCCGCCATCATGAAGCAGCACGGCATGGGTTGATGCACCCCTTTGGCTTCGTACGACTGGGGCGGCGCAAGCCGCCCTAGCCATGTCCGTGGTGGTCGTGATGGCCGTGGTGAGCTTCGCCTTCAGACTCGTGCTCATGCACGAACCGGTGCTGGTGTCTTTCGGACATGGCTGAGGTTTCGAAGTGAAGGGTCAGGTGGCGCACGCCGAACCGTTCGGACAGCAGCTGCTCGATGTGGTGCTGCTGGGCTTCCGTGTCCTCCAGGCGCTCGGCATCCACGATGATGTGGGCGGTGCAGACCACCAGGTGGCTGCAGACGCGCCAGGAACGCAGATCCTCGACGCCGCGGACTCCGGCAAGCCCGATCAAGGCGGCTTTGGCCTCCTCCTGGTCGAAGGCCGCCCGGTGCATCAGGATGCCGACGGCATCCCGGAGAAGAAGGAATGCGCCCCGCAGGATGAATCCAACGATGGCCACGGCCAGAAGGGGATCCACCCAGCGCCAGCCGGTGAAGTGGATGACCACCATGCCGACCATCACGGCCACATTCGCCAGGCTGTCGCCAAGGGCGTGCAAGTAGGCGCTCCTGAGGCTCAGGTCGTGCTGCTGGCGCGTGCCCAGGGAGGGCACGAGGATTCGGGTCGCGGCCAGGTTGAGAAGGAGTCCCAGGGCCGAAAATCCGATGGCCCAGCCGAGCAGGATGGGATGGGGGTTCCGAACCCGGCTCCAGGCTTCGAATAAGACGGCGACCGACAGGACCACCAGCAGGAGGACGCCGAGCAACGTATTGAAGATCTCCAGGCGATGCCACCCGTAGTTCCACTGGTCACAGGGTTCCCGGCGGTTGGCCAGCCGGATGCTTCCAAGGGAGAGCAGGTTCACGACCGCGTCGTTCAGGTTTTCCAGGCTGTCAGAAACCAGCCCCAGGGATCCGGTCCAGAGGCCGCCTACCCCTTGCACTAGGAAGTTCATGCAGAAGATCAGTGAGCTCAAGGCCAGCCGCCCAGTGGTCGTGGGGCCATGCTTATGGGCCATCATTCGCCTCGGAATCGGGGGTTGCGCTTCTCACGGAAGGCGGCCAGGCCTTCCAGGCGGTCCTTCGTGGAGAGCACCTGGGCGTAACAGGCCTGCTCGAAGGCGAGGCCTGCCCTCAGGCTGAGCTCGGATCCCCCGTTCACGGCCTGTTTCGCCAGACGCACGGCCAGGGGTCCATTCGGGAGGATTTCCCGGGCCAGGGCCAAAGCACCAGACAAGGCTTCGCCCGCCGCAACCAACTGGTCCGCGAGGCCCAACCGGCCCGCCTCCTCGGCCCCGATCCGCCGGGCTGTGAAGATCAGTTCCTTGGCCCGCGAGATCCCGATGAGCCGGGAAAGGCGCTGGGTGCCGCCGGCACCGGGAATGATAGCGAGGGCGGTCTCGACCAGCCCCATCCTGGCCTCCGATCCCACCACGCGGAGATCCGCCGCCAGTGCCAGTTCTAGCCCGCCGCCGAAGGCTCCACCCTCGATGGCCGCGATGGTCGGCATGGGCAGGTCCGCCAGCTCATCGAAGGCGTCACGGATGCCCTGGACGTAGGCGGCCGTCTCGGAAGGGGACATGGTTGTCCGCTCCTTCAGATCGGCGCCCGCACAGAAGGTCCCAGGCACCAGGCTATGCAC
>CAIXHJ010000461.1 GCA_903919165.1 uncultured Holophagaceae bacterium | reverse complement strand
CGCTCGGAGAAGAGCAGGATGGAGCGGATGGCGTCGTCATTGGCTGGGATCACGTAGTCGACCATGTCGGGATCGCAGTTGGTATCGACGATGCCCACCACCTTGATGCCGATCTTCTTGGCCTCGGTGACGGCGATGTCCTCTCGGTGGGGATCAATGACGAAGATGACGTCGGGCAGCGAACGCATGTCTCGGATTCCGTGGAAGGATGCCTGAAGCTTCAAGCGGGTGCGGTTCAGCGTGAGCAGCTCCTTCTTGGAGAGCTGGGCCGTGCGGGCGGGATCCGCCAGGATGGACTCGATCTCGCGGAACTTATCGAGACTCTTCTTGATGGTAGAGAAGTTGGTCAGCATGCCGCCCAGCCAGCGGTTGTTGACATAGAAGGCGCCGCAGCGGGCGGCCTGCTCGGCGATGAGTTCCTGGGCCTGGGGCTTGGTGGCCACGAAGAGGAAATTCTTCCCTTCGCTGGCGGCCTTGGTCAGGAAGTTGGCGGCGGTGTTCCAGAGGCGCAGGGTCTTCTGGAGGTCGATGATGTAGATGCTGTTGCGAGCCCCGAAGATGTACTTCTTCATCTTGGGGTTCCATCGCTTGGTCTGGTGTCCGAAATGGGCACCGGCCTCGAGGAGTTCCTTCATCTGGATGGCAGCCATGCTGGCCTCCCTGGTCAAGCGGCGAAGGCGCCGCGGGTGGGATGAAAGGCGGAATTTCCGCCTCGAATCGACCGCCTTTCCTGCGAGTGCCGGGGGCGGTCCGGTGAAACTCGGGGGGCCGCAGCCCCCCGAAAAACTAACGCTTGCTGAACTGGAAGCGGCGTCGCGCGGCCCTGCGACCGGGCTTCTTGCGCTCCTTCATGCGGGGGTCGCGGGTCAGGAGGCCGGCGCCACGCAGGAGAGATTTGAGCTGTTCGTTGTAGCTCAGCAGTGCGCGGGAGATGCCCATGCGGATGGCCGATGCCTGGCCAGCGGGACCGCCGCCGGTGACGCTGATGATCATGTCGAACTTGCCGTCGAGGTCGGCCAGCACCAGGGGCTGATGGACCATCATGCGAAGCACGGCGTTCGGGAAATAGTGTTCGAGGCTGCGGCCGTTGACGGTGATCTTGCCGGTGCCGGGGCGCAGGAACGCGCGGGCTGCCGCGCTCTTGCGGCGACCGGTTCCGTAGTTCTGGGAAATGGCCATGGGGTCCTCGCCTCTTACTTCTGGATGGTCATGATCTGGGGCTGCTGGGCGGATTGCTCATGCTCGGGGCCTGCGTAGACCTTGAGCTTGCGGTACATCGCCCGGCCGAGGGGGCCCTTGGGCAGCATGCCCTTGACGGCGCTTTCGATGATGCGCTCGGGGAAGGTGGTCTTCATCACTTCAGCACGGACTTCCTTCATGGAGCCAGGCTGGGTGGTGGTGCGGCGGTAGATCTTCTGTACGCCCTTCTTGCCTGTCAGTACCGCCTTCTCGGCGTTGATGACGATGACGTGGTCGCCGGTATCGAGGAAGGGAGTCCAGGTTGGCTTGTTCTTGCCAGAGAGAACATCCGCCACGGCGGTGCTCAGGCGGCCCACGGTAATCCCGGTGGCATCCACCAGGAACCACTGGCGCTTGAGATCATTGGCTTTCGGGAAGTACGTGCTCATGGCCTGCTCCGGAATCACCCTTGCCCTGCGAAGACACCACCCCAGGGGCGGCGAGTCCACAGAAGGGAAAGCTTATCGTTGGGAGGGCGGGGGGTCAAGCCGGGATTTCTAGGACTGGCTTCCTTCGAGCCGCCACAGCTCCTGGGCGATGCGGGACGCGGCCAATCCATCCACCAGCGCCATGCCGTCCTTCACTTGCTCCTGGCGGTTGTCCTGGCCTTCGGGGCCCAGCCACTGGGCCAGAGCTTCCCGCACGATGCCGAGGTCGGCCTCAGGGCCCACCCCCAGGTCGAAGCAGCCATTGGCCATGGCGAGGTCGGACAGGATGATGTGCTGCCGCTCGTTCTGGCCCCACACAGTGGCGGGAATGCCCATGCAGAGAGATTCGGCGAGGGTGACTCCCACCGAGCACCAGATGGCGTCGAATCTCGGAATGCGTTGGGTGAGTTGCGGGAGGCTGTGAACTAGGGTGCACCCTGGAAAGGGATCACCCTTGATCCCGTTGGGGGCAAGGATGGTGCAGGCGCCCCGCCAGCGATCCTCCGCGGCTAGGCTGGCGAGGGTGTCGAAGGCCTTCTGAGCCAGGTTTGGTCCGTCACTGCCGCCGAAGGTGACCAGCAGCTTGTGGACTGCCAGGGGTTGGAGGGGCATGCGCTTGGGTCGCAGCTCCAGGGCCGTCCTGCCCACCACGATGAAGCTGGATCCTCGCATCACGCGGCAGGCACCGGAAGTCGTTTCGAAGGGGCGCACTTTGCGGCCATTCACCACCTTCACTGGATGATCCGGCCAGCGGACACCCTCCAGGAATGGCTGGAAAAGCAGGTCTGCGGTTTCGTGGGCGTCCGTGTCGTCCTCCACCACGGCGACCTTCAAAGGGCGGAGGGCCTGAAGGAAGGCGGCACTGGTATCCCACTGATCCACCAGTGCCACCGATGCCCGGGACTTGAGATCCACTGGCAGCGCGGTCTGAGGATCCTCGCCCAGGTATCTCGCCTCGCAGGGCAGGGGCTCGTCCAGGAATGGATGCGTGCCGCCGCCCACACGCCGAGCCCGGTCATCTCCAGTGATGGCGATGCAGACCTGGCCACCATGGGTGCGCCAGGCCTCCTGGATGGCCAGCGCCCGGGCCACATGGCCCAGCCCAAGGCGCAGATCAGCGTGGATACGAAGGATCAGCAGGGGGGACATGATCCGGTGAGTCTAACCGTGCTCGCGGGAGCTGGGGAAGGGGATTCAGGGCGGTCGATCAAGGGAAGGGATGCCCTTCAGCGAAACCGGGCGAGGGGTTTTCGATGGTGGGGGCTTCGGCCACAGACCAGCCATCCGTGAAGTAGGCTTCCTTGTAGCGCACGTACCTGGCCCAGACGCTGCCCACGAGACTGCGTTGTCTTTCGCCGAGTGGCCCTTTTGTGGTCGCGGGCCAGCCGACGACGAGGCTGTGGGGCGGGGCCTTGAAGCCCTCGCGCACGAGGCTCCCCGCGGCCACCAGACAGCCTTCGCCGATTTCCGCCCCATCCATGATCGTGGTGCTCATGCCGACGAGGGCACCCTTCCGAATGGTGCAGCCGTGCAGCATCACGTTATGGGCGATGCTCACCTCGTCCTCGATGAGAAGCGGCCACTTCTCATTGGTGACGTGCAGGCAGCAGGCGTCCTGGATGTTTGTGCGGGCGCCGATGCGGATCCAGTTCACGTCGCCCCGGATGGCGCAGTTGAACCAGATGCTGGCGTCATCGCCGATGGTCACGTCGCCCAGGATGAGGGCGCAATCCGGCACGAACACGCGCGAACCGAGCTTGGGAACCATGCCTTGAAAGGGGCGGATCATGGGCACTCCAGGCGGAGAGTCTACCCGACCGATAGGAGACCTAGTTTCACCGCGCCCAATCCCAGCGAACCCACCAGCAGCCACAGCAGCAATCCCTGGAGGAAGGGACGGAATCCCACGGTCTTCAGGGCCTCGCGGCTGAGGCCCGTACCAATGAGGAAGAGGGTCAGCACCAGCAAACGCCGGGCGGCGAGGGCCACGAAGTGTCCTGGCGCGTGCAGCACAGGGACGAAGGTGACCAGGGCAGCCATGGCCAGGAAGCCCGCGATGAACCAGGGTTTCTTCACAGGAGGCGCATCGGTGGCGCCTTCTCGTCGTCGCGCCACGATCCAGCCGATGCTCAGCGTGAGCGGCACAATCCACAGGGCCCGTGCGAGCTTCACGGTGGTGGCCACCTCCAAGGCCCGCGGCCCGTAGGCGAGACCTGCGCCCACCACGGAGCTGGTGTCATGGATGGCCAGGGCCGACCAGAGGCCGAAGGCTTCCTGACCGAGGCCCGTCGCATGACCCAGGGGCGGGAAGATGACCAGAGCCGCTGCGTTCAGGAGGAACACCGTGGCCAGGGCCACGGAAATCTCATGTTCCTTTGCGCGAAGCACGGGCGCCACGGCGGCGATGGCGCTTCCGCCGCAGATGGCGGTACCAACAGAGATCAGCAAGCCCGCGTCGCGTTCGACCCTCATCACACGCGCCAACCACCGACCTAAGGCCAGTACTATGGCGAGGCTGAGGGCCGTATAACCAAGACCATGCATCCCTGCCTTTGCGACTGACTGCAGGTTCATGTCCGCCCCCAGGCCGACCACGGCGAGGGGCAGCAGGCGGTGAGTCCAGGCTCGCGCCTGCGGTTGCCATGGATTGCCCAAGGTCAAGGCCAGCACGGCCCCACCCACCAGGGCCGCGGCCGCTGGTGTGAATGGCGCCAAGGCCAGTGCGCCGCCCAGGGGCAGTAGGGCCGTGGCCACCCGGGAGGTTCGCAAGGAAGTGATCACACTTCAGGGTACCCTGGAGGCATGACCGATCAGCTCATCCCAGGCCGCCGCGCCTTTCCCGCGGACGATCCCATCTTCGCCCTGAATACGGAGGCCCAAGCCCGCCGGGCCACTGGCGAATCCATCCTCAATGCTACGGTGGGCGCCCTTCTGGATGATTCAGGCCAACTGGTGGTGCTGGATGCCGTGATGGATCTCTGGCGCGAATTGACGGCCCTGGAGATCGCGCCCTACGCGCCTATCGCGGGGGATCCGTTGTTTCTCAAGGCGCTGGTGCGGAGGCACTGGCCCAGGCTTGACGCAGCAGGGGCGGCCTGCACCACGCCGGGCGGCAGTGGCGCGCTGGCGTTGTCGCTGAGGAATTTCCTCGAACAAGGGCAGAGGGTGCTCACCACAGCGCCCTTCTGGGGGCCCTACGCCACCCTGGCCGCCGAGAATGGAATGAGCCTGGCGACGGCGCCCTGGCCCAGGGCGGGCGAGCCCCTGGACACGGGGGCCTGGGAGGCGGCGCTGCGGACTTTGATGAGGGATCAGGGCCGGGTGCTTTTGTGGCTCAACGACCCCTGTCACAACCCCACGGGTCGCAGCCTCTCTTCCTCCGATCGTGCGTCGTTGTTGACACTGGTGCGCGAGGTGGCCGCGCTCGGCCCCATCACACTGCTCCTGGATTTCGCCTACCTCGACTACACGCGGGAACCCGAAGCGGTGGCTGCCGCGCTGGGCGAATACGCGGCCCTGGGCGCCGAGGGGAGCGTGCTGGTGGGGGCTTGCCTGTCGCTTTCCAAATCGATGACCCTCTACGGCGGGCGCTGCGGCGCCTTGGCGTTTCCCTGGTGCGAGGATCCAGCCCTTCAGGCAGCGTTGACGCAGTCTTGCCGGGGCACCTGGTCCAATTGCGCCAAGGCGCCTCAGGCCCTGCTGCTGAGGCTGGAGAGGGACGGGAAGGCTCAAGCGCGGCTGGCGGGGGAGCACCGCCACTGGTCCGACGTGTTGGGCGCTCGGGCCGCTGCGCTGGATGAGGCCCTGGCCGCCGAGGGCATGAAAGCGCTCCGCTGGACGGGTGGATTCTTTGTTTGTGTCCCGGCGGCCGACCCTGAGGCGGCCTGTGTCCGGATGAAGGAAGATGGCGTCTTCACCGTGCCGCTTCCAGAGGGCCTGCGGGTGGGTCTATGCGGAATGCGGGCATCCGACGCCCCACGCTTGGCACAGGCCCTTCGCCGGGTCGTGGCCGTCTCATGATTCAGGCTTGGAAAGGCTTCTGGCCTGCGCTATTCTGATCGGCCCGCGGGCGTATAACTCAGCGGTAGAGTGCTACCTTCACACGGTAGAAGTCCCAGGTTCGAATCCTGGTACGCCCACCACTCGAAACGAAGGCCCTGATCGTGATCGGGGCCTTTTCTACTCCGCAGCGCCTGCCTTCAATACCTTCGGGAGCTCTGTCTACATGTTTGTTACTCTCTAATTTTCATCAGAGG
>CAIXHJ010000460.1 GCA_903919165.1 uncultured Holophagaceae bacterium | reverse complement strand
GCCCTTCTTCCCCACCAGCAGGTACATGAGTGCAACCGCCGCCGCCATGATCACGATCAGGACCGTGCTGTAGGCCGTGGCCAAGCCATACCGGCCGTTCTCCGCCTGGTCCAGGATGACCTTGGTACTGAGCTGCCACTTGGCGCTCACCAAGAAGACCACGGCGCTGATGGCGGTGACGGATCGCACGAAGCTGAACACCAGCGCCGAGATGATCGCCGGACGGATCAGCGGCAGGACGATTCGCCGGAGCGTCGTGGCAAACGAGGCCCGCAGCGTCACCGACGCCTCTTCCAGCGCCTTGTCGATCTGGGCCAGCGCGGCGATGCCGCTCCGGATGCCCACCGGCATGTTTCGGAAGATGAACGAGATGACGAGAATGGCCGCGCCGCCGGTCAAGAGGAGGGGCGGCTGGTTGAAGGCCAGGATGTAGCCGATGCCGATCACGGTCCCCGGCACCGCGAAGGACAGCATGGAGGTGAACTCCAGCAAGCCACGACCCGGGAACTTATGCCGCACCACCAGGTAGGCGGTCAGGATGCCGACGGCGGCGGTCAGCGGGGCGGAGACGCCCGCCAGGATCAGCGTGGTGATCAGCGCGTCCATGCCGTCCCGCAGAAGCTGGTGGTAGTGTCGCAGCGTGAACGCGTTATTGATCCCCCAGATCTCGACAAAGCCCCCGTAGAAGACGAAAACGTAGAGTGCCAGCGTGAAGACGCACCAGGCTATGCAGAAGCTCAGGAGGCCGATCTCGAGCCCGCGTGGGAGGGGCTGCGGCTTCCCCGACGGCGGCTTGCCGGTGACCGTGACGTAGGAGCGATGACCGAGCCAATACTGCTGCAGAGCGAACGTCACTAGGCTGGCGGCCAAGAGGACGATGCCCAGCGACGCGGCCAGCGTCTTGTCGAACCTCCCGATGATGGCGAAATAGACCTCCGTCGAGAGGACCTCGAACTCGCCACCCAGGATGATCGGATTTCCGAAATCCGCCAGCGACTCCACGATGGTGAGAAGAAACGCGTTCGCCACCCCCGGGCGCAGGAGAGGCAGCGTCACCCTCCAGAAGGTTCCCCAGGGTCCCGCCCGCAAGGTCAAGCTGGCCTCTTCCAAGGCGGGATTCACCGACTCGACCACGCTGGCAATCACCAGGAACGCCACCGGGGCAAAGGAGAGGGTTTGGGCCAGGGCGACGCCGGGAAACCCGAAGATTCCTCGGGTCTTCAGCCCGAGCAGGACGCTCGTCACGAGTCCCTGCAGCCCGAATAGCAGAATGATGGCGAGGCCCACCACGAAGGGAGGCGTGATCATGGGCAAGAGCGAGAAGGCCCGGAGCAGGACGGTGAGTCGAGACCGGGAGCGCGTGGCGGCCAAGGCGAAGGCCAGCCCGATCAGCGTCGAGGCGACCCCGACAAAGACGGCCAGCCCCAGACTGTTGCGCAGCACGCGCCAGAAGGACTTGTAGCGCTGGAGGGTCTCCAGAAACAGGCTCGGATGAAACGCGCCCTGACCGTCCATCACGCTGTGTCGGAGGACCGCGAGGAGGGGATAAATGATGAAGAGCAGGACAAAGAACCCCAGGAGCAGGATGCTCGCCGCCACGAAGGTGTCCGCCCGGATAAAGCCACCCCGGGACAGACCGTTCGCCAGCACCAGCAAGCAGACGGTCATGGCCAGGAGGCTTCCGAGTCCAAAGGCGTAAGGCTTGACCCCGGCCGTGACCGTCAGCCAGATGACCAGGAGGCATCCGATCAATCCGCCCCAGAGTGCCGGACGATCCGGGCGCTCCCGCCAGATCACCCCCAGCGCGACCCAGACCACCGCCAGAGAGATCAGGAGCCAGAATCCGGGATACTGGTCCGTCAGGGCCAGCGCCGTAAACGCGAAATCGTCTCGTCCGATGGGAAGCACCTGCCCTTGACGAGACAGGAAAGGTACGACGGTGGTCGTCGCCAGAAGAGTGAGACCACCGAGCATACATGCCGAATTGCGAGTCACGGTCATGCGCACTCTCCAGGAACAGTCAGCCATCAGCCGTCGGGCTGCAAGACGGCTGATGGCTGCGGCCGCATACTTCGCCTCACCGCGCCTGCGTGAAGATCTGATCCGCCCAGCGCTTGATGATCCGCTCCCGGTTCTTCGAGCCCCAGAGAAAATCGTACTTGATCGTCTTCACGTGCTCGAAGTCCACCCCCTGCTTGATCACCACCGGCGGCAGCGGCGTGTTCTTGTTGGACTGAAGCTGGAAGGAGCGAAAGTCTTTGGCGATCGCCTGCGTGCTGGGCATGAGGGCCCAGTCGATGAACTTCTTGGCGTTCTCCTTGTGGGGCGCGCCCTTGATCAGGCTGAGACCGCCGATCTCGTAGCCGGTCCCGTCCGCCGGGGCGACCGCTTTGAGCGGAAACCCTTCCTCCGCGAACATGACCACGTCGTGCAGGAAGATGATGGCGATGGCCACTTCGCCCTGACCGGCCAACTGCCCCGGGGCCGATCCGGACTTGGAATACTGGGCCACGTTCTTATGCAGCTTGGCCAGATACTCCCAACCCTTCTCCCCCCCCTTCAACTGCAGGATGGTCGCCAGCATCGTGAAGGCCGTACCCGAGGTGTTGGGGTTGGCGATGGCGATCAGACCCTTGTAGTCCGGCAGCGTCAGATCGTCCCAGGTCTTCGGCATGGGCTTGCCCAGTTTCTTGAGCAGCCCCTCGTTGACCCCCCAGCCCAGCGGCCCGGCGTACAGGCCGATCACCCGGCACCCACCGATGGGGTCGCGCATGAACTCGTGCAACTGGGGCATCATGGGCGAGCAATATGGCTCGGTCAGCCCCTTCTCCGCCGCGTCAAAATGCGGGTC
>CAIXHJ010000459.1 GCA_903919165.1 uncultured Holophagaceae bacterium | reverse complement strand
GGATGATGTTCACATGGGGGCGCCTGCGGATCCTGCCCCGCCAGCCTCACGGGCACTCTCGTCGCCATCGAGGGCATGCATAGAAGGAAGTGGATCCGGAGATCGTGGTGATCTCGGACTAAGAGCGCCACCGGAACTGGAATTCTGACTGCCCCTCTGGGCCTTCCTGGGAGAAGCGCTGTTCAAGCATTGACACGGTGTCACGTCCCAGGCGGAGAATCGTCGACGCGCGGGTGCCGAAGGTGGGTGTACGCACGAGGGCGGAGGACAAAGCCCGCTCCCATGCGATGGGAACCCCGGTACTTGGCAGGCGGTCATCCGCATATCGCCGCGCATCCCCAAGCAGGGCCAGAAGCGCCTCATCGTCATCCGGACCCGCTGCCATGCCGCTCTTGATGGTTTCGACCTTAGGCCATGGCTCGTCGAAATCGCCGTTGGAGATGGCGTGAATGCCCGGTGCGAAGGGGAGACTCCGGTCATGCCGGCTTTCGTAACCCAGCAATTCCACGCCGTCGTAGACCAGCACGTTGAAGGGCGCGTAGCGCGAAGCCTCCTTCCGGAGCCAGCACAGAAAATCGGCAGCGCTGCCTCCGACCTCGAGGAACCGCAAGGGAATGAATCCCCTTGAGGGTGCGCCATTCCTTGAACGCTGGGGCTCCCGGAAATTGGTGATGGCGGCAAATCGCCCATCCCGGGACACGCCCATCCAGGTTCCACCCGACCAGAGATCCTGTCCCGCCAGGATGCGACCCCCTTCCCACCAGGCCAGCGGCGCCGTCGGACGATCGTAGAACTCGTCCCGGTTCCCTGCAACGAGCAAGGGAATCGGACCGTCCGGCCGCCATTGGAAACCGATCAGGCACATGGCTCCATTGTGCCCCGTCAGTACATTTCCTGGCATCGGTGGAATTTCTGAGATAACCTATCCGTTCTGCCGGACGCACGTGCCGGGATTCCAGCGCACCACCAGAGCGTGGGCGCAACCAAACGAGGTGGACTTCATGTCCAAGTTAGAATCAGTCATCAAAGGCCTGGGCTCCAAGCAGATGGGCCGCATCACCGTGCTGGATTCGGCATACGTCGAGGACAACAGCGAGGAAGGCCAGGAATTCATGGCCGCCCTGCAGGGTGAGACCCGGGGCCTCCGCGAGGAAGAGGTCGTCCGTGGCGTCGTCGTGGAGATCCGCGGCAAGGACGTCATCATCGACATCGGCTACAAGGGGTCTGGCACCGTCAACCTGGACGAGTTCAACAACCCCGACGGTACCCAGGGCGTGCAAGTGGGGGACGTGGTCGAAGTGCTGCTCGAGATGCTCGAGGACGCCAACGGCAACGTGCGCCTCAGCCGCGAGCGCGCAGAGAAGATGAAGATCTGGGACGAGGTCGAGAAGGCCTTCCGTTCCAACATGACCGTGCATGGCACCGTGCTCGAGAAGGTTAAGGGCGGCCTGGCGGTGGACATCGGCATCCGCGCCTTCCTGCCCGGTAGCCAGGTGGACATGAAGCCCGTCCGCAACCTGGATCCCTACCTCGGGAAGTCCTTCGACATGAAGGTCATCAAGGTCAACCGTCGCCGGGGCAACATCGTGCTGTCCCGCAAGCTGTTCCTCGAGACCATCAACGCGAGCCTGAAGGAAGAGACCCTCGCGGGCCTCGAGGAAGGCAAGCTGGTCGAGGGCGCCATCAAGAACATCACCGAGTACGGCGCCTTCGTCGACCTCGGCGGGGTGGACGGCCTGCTGCACATCACCGACATGTCTTGGGGCCGGCTCAACCACCCCAGCGAGATGTTCCAGGTGGGCGACAAGGTCG
>CAIXHJ010000458.1 GCA_903919165.1 uncultured Holophagaceae bacterium | reverse complement strand
CACCTGGGTTCGAACCAGGGACCTACCGGTTATGAGCCGGTGGCTCTTCCAGCTGAGCTATGGGCCCCATCCTTATTATATGTTATCCCCCAAGGGTGTCAACCCCATGCACCACATCGGGTGCATGGCTTCGCCCTGAACCGCTATAGATTCAGGCCAAAGCCCTGAACCTCACATGGTTCAGGGTTATGTTTCAAGGAAACTTTTCAACTTCTTAGCCCGGCTGGGATGTCTTAATTTCCTTAATGCCTTTGCCTCAATCTGTCGGATTCTTTCCCGGGTGACATCAAAATCCTGTCCCACCTCTTCCAACGTATGGTCATATTTTTCTCCAATCCCAAACCGCATTCTCAAAACCTTCTCCTCTCTGGGGGTGAGACTGGCCAGGACCTTTCGAGTCTGTTCTGATAAATTGGCGCTGATCACAGCCTCCTGGGGCGAGATGACGGCTTTGTCTTCGATGAAATCCCCCAAGTGGCTATCTTCCTCCTCACCGATGGGTGTTTCAAGGGAGATGGGCTCTTTGGCAATCTTCAACACTTTTCTCACCTTATCCAAAGCCATATCCATCTTCCCGGCGATCTCTTCGGGAGTGGGCTCTCTCCCCATCTCCTGGACAAGGTATCTGGAGGTTCGGATCAATTTATTGATCGTCTCGATCATGTGAACGGGGATCCGGATGGTCCGTGCCTGATCAGCAATGGCTCGTGTGATGGCCTGTCGGATCCACCAGGTCGCATAGGTGCTAAATTTATAACCTCGTTGGTATTCAAATTTATCCACTGCTTTCATCAACCCAATATTCCCTTCCTGAATGAGGTCTAAGAATTGAAGTCCCCGATTGGTATATTTTTTGGCGATGGAGACAACCAGCCTCAGGTTCGCCTTCACCAGTTCACTCTTGGCCTCCTTGGCTTTGGTCTCCCCTTCCACAATGGCCTTCACCGCTATGGTCAACTTGTCAGCGGTTAGGCCACATTCCGTTTCCACTTTGTGGATCTTCCTTTGGACATTCATGGCCGCCCGAGAAATCTCTCGGAGATCAGCTTTACTCAATTTTCGGGTTCGAAGAAGTTTCTTCTCACTCACACTCCTTGCCTTCAACTTCTTCAAATAGGTCCGTGCCTCCTGAGTAGAAACTCCCCACCTCTCCTCGATCTTCTTGATTTCGTTTTCGCCTTTTTCCACCCGGTTCAGCATCTGCTTCATCTTCTGAACGATCTTATTAATCTGAATGTCTCTCAAATTCATCTGATTGAAACATTCTAAAATTTCTTCCTGTTTCTTTTTAACTTGCTTCTGTATCTTGCTTCTCGGGACCGACCTTTTTTTCAGAAGCCGCCGAACCTCCTCATCCCTTCGCTTCATCCGATCGATCAGTTCCAAAATCTTTTTCTTCTGAACCTGTTCTTCTTCGAAGCTCGTCTCTTCCTCGTCGATTTCGTTGGTCACCCCCCGGATCTCCACCTTGCCCGTCTTAATCGCATTACCCAGGTTGATCACCTCTTTGACTGCCATGGGACAGTTCAACACGACGCTCAGCACTTCTCTTTTACCACTTTCAATTCTTTTAGCAATCTCCACCTCTCCTTCTCGGGTGAGAAGAGAAACCGATCCCATCTCGCGGAGATACATCCGAACGGGGTCTGTGGCCCTGCCAAAGGTCTCCATCTCCAATTCATCGCCTTCCTCCTCTCCCTTCTCTACGGCCTTCTCTTCCTCCACCTTCAATCCCTGGAGATCATCCACCACATCGATGTCCATTTCGTCGAACATCATGAGGACATCATCAATTTGATCAGATGAGACGATATCATTGGGAGGAATATCACTCGCCTCATCGAAGGTCAGAAATCCCTTTCCCCCTTCCATGTTAATCAACTGCTCAACCTCTTTGATCTTTCCTCCCTTTGCCATTAACCTTTCCCCCTAACCTTTTCGAAAGCTATCTTTTTGAAGGCCTCTCTCCCTCTTCGCCAGTTCCTGGCGTTCCTTTAAAAGAGGGACCAGTCTTTTTTCCTCCTGCTGTTTCTCCGCCTCCTTAATCCTTTTGAGCAACTCGCCTTTTTCCTTTTTCAATCTCTTTTCCCGAATCTTTTGGATACAGTCCTGCAAGATTTTCCCTTGATCTCCCCCCTCCAGCCCACTCTCCTGAAAGGCAAACTCACACAACCTCCCTTTGAGATCCTCCTCAAAATTGGCTAAGACCTCTGGCAGATCCTCGGCAGCTGCTCGCCACTGAGAAGATCCAGCAAGCGCGAGGTGCCAAGGGCGGTCGTCAGGCTGACGCGACCCGCAGGCCCCTCGGTCACACGACCGATCACCGTGGCTCCTGCCCCCTCGGGGATGGCCCGGAGCGTCATCAGGGCCCGAGCCGCCTGGTCCGTCGGCAGGAAGGCCACCAGCCGTCCCTCGCAGGCCACGTAGAGCGGATCCAGACCCAGGATCTCGCAGGCGGTGACCACGGCTTCGGACACGGGTACTGCCTGTTCATCGGCCTGGATGGCCACGCCGGCAGCCGAGGCGATCTCGTTGAGCACCGAGGCCAGGCCCCCTCGGGTCGGATCCCTGAAACAGTGGATGTCGAGTCCCACCCCGAGGAGGGCGGCCACCAGGTGGTGGACCGGGCCGCAATCGCTGACCACGGGCGATTCGAATTGCAATCCCTCGCGTACGGACATCACCGCGATGCCATGACGCCCCAGGTCGCCGCTGACGATCACGGCGTCGCCGACCTGCACCCTGCGCGGATGGACATCCACGCCTGCCGACACCAGCCCCACTCCCGCCGTCGTGATAAAGATGCCATCGGCCTTGCCCCGATCCACCACCTTGGTATCGCCGGTCACGAGCCGGACCCCACACCGATCCGCCGCCGCCTTCATCGATGCCACCAACCGGGCCAGTTCATCCAGGGGGAGACCCTCCTCGAGAATGAAGGCCATGGACAGGGCCAGGGGAACGGCACCGGCCATGGCCAGATCGTTCACCGTGCCGTAGACCGCCAGTTCGCCCAGGTCACCGCCCGGAAAGAACCGGGGATGCACGACGAAACCATCCGTGGTGAAGGCCAGCCGGGTTCCACCTGCCTCAACGATGGCGCTATCGTGCAGATCCGCCGGATCGGCGCCCAGCTCCGCCAGGAACAGCCCTTCGACGAGTTCCTTCATGAGCCGTCCCCCGCCGCCGTGGGCCATCTGGACAGTGCCATGGCGAAGGGGACGTGGGCAGGCGAGGGAGAAGGGGTCGTTGGTCATGGGGGAATTATGGGCTAGATGATCTTCGATCGGCTGCATGCAAAGTCGCCTCAGGCGCCGCGTAGCTCCTGCCGGATCCGCTCCGCCACCAAGGGCACGGCGGCCGCGACTTCGGCGCTCAGAGTCAGGCCGATCTCCTGGGGGAAGTGGATGGAAATGGCATAGAGCACGACTTCCGGCGTCTCGCCCAGCAGATAGAACGTATCCAGCAAATCGCGGAGACCGATATCGTGGGCCGTGAGGCTCGGCGGAAAGTCTGTGGAGAAACGGGGCACCAGCCGCTGGAAGGTCCCTGGGGGCGAACCATCCGCGGTGGCATCCACCAGGATCATGCGGCGGGCCTCCCGCATGGGCTCGAGCAGCACCATGCTGCCCGTGCCACCATCCAGGAGGTCCACGTCGGCCGGAATGCCTCCTTTGGCCTTCAGATGATCGATGACGGCAACACCCACTCCTTCGTCGCCGAGGAGGGTGTTGCCGATGCCGAGGATCAGGATCCTGGATTTAGAGCTCTTAGAACGATCAACGGTCAATCAGGTCTTCCCGCTCGAACTTCCAGCCGCCCACCATGGAGGAGGTCGTGCCGCGGCCTTCCACATAGTCGTGGTAGAAGACCAGATAGACATGCACCATCGTGAACAGCACATAGAACCAGAGCATGGCGTGATGCCACTGGCGGACGGCCATCTCGCCGCCCATGAGCGGGACCACCCAGGCCGCCAGCTTCCCTAGGATTGTGTGGCTCATGGGGCCGTAGAGCGCGAAGCCTGTCAGAGCCTGGAAGAAGAAGATGAAAGTCGTGATGAAGT
Source organism: uncultured Holophagaceae bacterium (assembly GCA_903919165.1). Lineage (GTDB taxonomy): Bacteria > Acidobacteriota > Holophagae > Holophagales > Holophagaceae > Geothrix. Next base: position 14,624 of record CAIXHJ010000458.1, on the reverse strand, counting down.
AGATAAGCCCGGCCAGCCGGTTGTGGCCGATTTGGATGAGCCCCTTCCCGCGAATCTGCAGGATGTCGATCTTCAACACCTCGACGATCTCCTGGAAGGCGGCCCTGGAAGTGGGAATGAAGTTGCTCCACCGGGCGAACTGATTGCCCGCGAAGCCCCAGTAGGTGCGGACCAGCATGTTGAACAGGAAGACGTACCCCGCGGTGAAGTGGATGAACCGCACGGTGCCGAACCAGTACTGGAAGGAGGCCTCCTGGGCGTAGGTCACTGAGAAGGGCTTCCCGATGAGCCAGCCGGTGATGCCCAGGGTCGCGATGGCCAGGGCATTGATCCAGTGGAAAGCGCGAACCGGGAGCTCCCAGACGTAGAGGCGGCGATACATGGTGCGCGATGGCATGGACTCCCCCTCAGTAGAACTGGACTTGGTGGACCTGCTTCCCGTCGGGGTCGTAGACGTGCACGGCACAGGCGATGCAGGGATCGAAGGAGTGGATGGTCCTCAGGATCTCTATGGGTTGCTCCACGTTCGCCACGGGGGTGCCGATGAGGGCTTCCTCGTAAGAGGACCGCTGGCCCTTAGCATCCCTGGGAGAGGCGTTCCAGGTGCTCGGCACCACCAATTGGTAGTTGTCGATGGCGCGATCCTTGATGCTGATCCAATGCGCCAGGGCACCGCGGGGTGCCTCAGTCATGCCCACGCCTTCGGCGGTGGCGGGCCAGGTGTCCGGTTCCCAGCGGGAGTTGTTGAAGGTCTTCGTGTCTCCGCTCTTCAGGTTGGTGATCAGGTCATCGTAGAAGCCCTTCATCCAATGGGCGACCACCTGGGTCTCCACACCCCGGGCGGCCGTGCGGCCCAGGGTCGAGAAGAGAGCGGTGATGGGCACGTCGAGCTTCTTCAGCACCGCGCCCACCAGCTCCTTCACATCGGTGTTGCCCTTGGCGTAGGCCACCAGCATGCGGGAGAGAGGACCCACTTCCATGGCGTGGTCTTTCCACCGCGGGGTCTTCAGCCAGGAGTACTTCCCGTCCACGTCGAGCTGCTCGTAGGGCGGTTTGGGCCCGGTGTAGTTGAACTCGGTCTCGCCCTTGAAGGGGTGGAGCCCAGCGCCGTCACCGCCACTGTATTGGTACCAGGAGTGGCTGATGTACTCCTTGATCTCGTTGGCATCCTTGCCATTCACTTCGTGGATCTCGTTGAGGTTCCGGTTCAGGATCGCACCGCGAGGCAGCAAGAAGGAGGAGGGATCCCCATAGCTGCGGGTCGGCAGATCGCCGTAGGCGAGGTAGTTCTGCAGGCCACCGCCGATGGCGCCCCAGTCCTTGTAGAAGCTGGCGATGGCCAGGAGGTCGGGGATGTAGACCTGTTCGACGAAGTCGATGGCATCCTTGATGAGGCTGCCCACATGGGTGAGGCGCTCGGTGTTGATGGCGTTCAACTCCTCCAGATTGAAGGAACAGGGCACGCCGCCCACGAGGTAGTTGGGATGGGGATTCTTGCCGCCGAAGATGGTGTGGATCTTCACCAGCTCCTTCTGCCATTCGAGGGCGTCGAGGTAGTGGGAAACGGCCAGCAGGTTCACTTCCGGCGGCAGCTTGTACGCCTTGTGCCCCCAGTAGCCGTTTGCGAAGATGCCGAGCTGGCCGCTCTCCACGAAGGATTTGAGCCGCTTCTGCACCGCCGCGAAATGGCCGGGGTTGGACTTGGGCCAGGGAGACAGTGACTGGGCCAGTTTGGAGGTCGCCACGGGGTCGGCCTTCAGCATGCTGACCACGTCCACCCAGTCGAGGGCGTGCAGGTGGTAGAAGTGCACCACATGATCCTGCACGTACTGGGTGCAGAACATCAGGTTGCGGACTAATTCAGCATTCTTGGGGACCGTGATGCCCAGCGCGTCCTCGACGCTGCGGCAGCTGGCCAGGGCGTGCACAGTGGTGCAGACGCCACAGACGCGCTCGGTGAAGGCCCAGGCGTCCCTGGGATCGCGGCCCTTGAGGATCTTTTCGATGCCCCGGACCATGGTGCCGGCACTGAAGGCGTCTTTGACGACGCCGTTTTCCACCACCGCCTCGATGCGGAGGTGGCCCTCGATGCGGGTGACGGGATCAATGACGATGCGGTTGCTCATCGGTCCACCTTCTCGCTCTTGGGCGTGTTCTTGACGTCTTCGGCCACCTGCTCATGGATGAGCTTCCGTTTGCGGATGTTGGTGGAGACGGCATGGGCCGCCACACCGATGGCTGCTGCCGCGCCCAGCGCCACGCCCACCGAGTCGGCCGTGGACTCGATCCCGAAGCCGGGGAAGGAAGGCAGGTGACGGTAGAAGGGGCCGTTGTCCCAGAACTTGTTCTCGCTGCAGCCGATGCAGCCATGGCCGGATTGGATCGGGTAGCTGGTTCCTTCGTTCCACTTGGTGACGGAGCAGGCGTTGTAGGTGAGCGGCCCACGGCAGCCCATCTTGTAGAGGCAGTACCCCTTACGGGCATGGTCGTCGTCGAAGGACTCCACGAACAGGCCAGCGTCGTAATAAGGGCGCCGATAACAGGTATCGTGGACCCGCCGGGAATAGAATTCCTTGGGCCGGCCCTGGGCATCGAGTTCCGGCGCCCGGCCGAACATCAGGAGATGCGTGACCAGGGCGACCATCACGTCCGCGATGGGTGGGCATCCTGGGACATTGATGACGGGCTTGCTCACCAGTTCGTGGATCGGCGTGGCGCCCGTCGGGTTGGGCTTGGCGTTCTGGACGCAGCCATAAGATGCGCAGTTGCCCCAGGCCACGATGACCGCGGCCCCGGCCACCGCCTCCTGGAGGATGTCCTCCGCCGTGCGTCCGCCGATGGTGCAGTAGACGCCATGCTCCTTCGTGGGCACTGAGCCTTCCACCAGCAGGATGTACTTCCCGGCGTAAGCCTTCAGGGTGTCAGCCTTGCACTTCTCGGCCTGATGGCCCGCCGCCGCCTGCAACGTCTCCGAGTAGTCGAGGGAGATGGCGTCCAGCAGCACGTCCGCCACGATCGGATGCGAGGCCCGGATGAAGGACTCGCTGCAACAGGTGCATTCCTGGAAGTGGAGCCATATGACCGGGGGACGCGCCTTCTTCTCGAAGGCCTTCGCCACAGCGGCCGAAGCGTTGGGCCCGAGCCCCGCGGCCGCGGCCGCGAAGGAGCAGAACTGAATGAAGTCCCGCCGGCTGTAGCCCTTCTCCCGCATCACCTCCCAAAGGGTGTGCTTCCCACCTGACATGCTCCCTCCCTAGCCTGAAAGACTTCGGTTGAGACTGCGTCTTAAAAAAGACTTATGGGGTGTTTATTAAGGCAAGCGTATGGAGTCCAGCGGCCTTGTCAAGCAGCCTTCTTGACGAGGAATATCACGATAGATGGGTCGCCTTTTTCTTAATGTCATTGGCCATTCATCCTTGGTGCGAATGAGGCCACCCCAATTCTTGACTCAGTTGACCGGCTCGAATCGCCGGTAGCGATAGTAGGCGGCGCAGGCCCCTTCCGAGGACACCATGGTGGCGCCGAGGGGATGATCGGGGGTGCAGGTTCCTCCGAAAGCTGGGCACTGGGGCGGTTTCAGAAGCCCCTGGAGGACCAGACCGCTCAGGCAGTCCGGGGACTCGGGACCTCCGATGTCGCCCACCTGGAAGCGTCGGCAGGCGTCGTAGTCGGCGTACTCCTCGCGCAGCCCGAAGCCGCTGCCCGGGATGCCGCCAATGCCGCGCCAGGAACGATCCACCACCTGGAAGACCTCCTGGATCAGCTTCTGCGCGGGGCGGTTGCCCCCGGCCTTCACAAGGCGCGCGTACTGGTTCTCCACCTCGGCCCGGCCCTCTTCCAACTGAGCCACGCACATGAGGATCCCCTGGAGCAGATCCACGGGCTCGAAGGCCGTGACGACGATCGGCACATGGTACTTCGCCGCGAGCGGGAGGTATTCCTCCATCCCCATGATGGTGCAGACATGACCCGCGGCCAGGAAGGCGTCCACCCGACGCTGCGGCGAGGAGAGGATGGCCTCCAGCGCGGGTGGAACCCGGACATGGGACACCAGGATGGAGAAGTTGCGCAGCCCTTCCTTCTTCGCCTGCGAGACCGCCAGGGCGTTGGCCGGAGCCGTGGTTTCGAACCCCACGGCGAAGAAGACCACCTCGCGGTGTGGCAGATCCCGGGCCAGTGCGAGGGCATCCAGGGGTGAGTAGACCACTCGAACATCGGCCCCTCGGCTTTTCACCAACAACAGATCCTCGGAGCTGCCGGGTACCCGCAGCATGTCGCCGAAGGAGCAGAAAGTGACCTCTGGCCGCGCGGCGATGGCGAGAGCCTGGTCGATGAGGGCCACGGGCGTCACGCAGACCGGACAGCCCGGTCCGTGGATCAGGCTGATCTCCCTCGGCAGCAGCTCGTCCAGACCGAAACGGACGATGGCATGGGTCTGCCCTCCACAGACTTCCATCAGCGTCCAGGGGCGGGTCACCTTCCTGCGGATGGCTTCCGCAAGGGTCTGGGCGGCCTTGCCATCCCGGAACTCGTCGATGAACTTCATGCCCCTTCCTCGGACCAGCCGGGCTCCAGCTTTTCGAGGCATTCAAGCATGTACTTGGCCTCGGCCTCGTCGAGCACGTCCAGGGCCAGTCCCGCATGTACCACCACCCACGCTCCTGGAGCCGCATCTGGAACGCAAGCCAGGCTCACCTCCTTGATCGTCGGACCGAAGGCGACCCGCCCCAATCTCAGGGGGGATTCCACCACGTCGAGGATCTGGCCGGGCACGCCAAGGCACATGAGGATCTCCTGCAGTTCAAGGCCCCAAGGATAAGCTGCAACTCGCTGTCCTGTATAACAACCTGTCCATGCTCCAATGGCTCGATGAACCACACCCACGACACGACCCGGGGCGCCGCATTCGTGGCTATGGCCGCCCTGCTCTGGAGTTCGAGCGGGCTCTTCATTAAGGTGCTGCCCCTCGGAGCCCTGCAGATCGCCTTCGCCCGGAGCCTGGTGGCGGCCCTCACCATCGCCATCGTGGTGAAGGTCCGGGGCGGGCGCCCGTTCCCCCGGCCGGACCTCCTTTCGCTTGCCTGCGCAGTGTCCTACATCGGCGTGCTCATCTTCTTCGTGGCGGCCACCAAGCTCACCACCGCAGCCAACGCGATCTTCCTGCAGTTCACTGCACCCATCTACCTGGTGTTTCTCGAGCCCTGGGTGACCGGGCGGGCTCTGCAGGGCAGGGATCTGGCGGCCGTGGGACTGTGCCTGGGGGCCATGGGGCTGTTCTTCGTGGGACGGCTCGGACCGGGCACGCTCCCCGGGAATCTCCTGGGCGTGGCCTCCGGCCTCTCCCTAGCGCTCTTCTCCCTGACTCTCAAGCTGCAGCGGCAGCGCCGGCCCGAGGCCGATCCCATCAGTGCCATCATTCTCGGGAACCTGCTGGTGGCAGTCCTCTGCGCACCGGTGGCCCTTCGGGGATTCAGCCTGACCCTTGCCCAGGCGGGCATCCTTCTCTACCTAGGCGTCTTCCAGATCGGCATCGCCTATCTGTTGTTCAATGCGGGGATGCGCCACCTGACCGCCACGGCCGCCGTGGTGACGGGCACCCTCGAGGCCGTGCTCAACCCCGTCTGGGTCTTCCTCGGCATTGGCGAGCGGCCCTCGGCCTGGGCTCTGCTGGGCGGAGTGATGATCCTCGGCACCATCGTCTGGTACAGCCTCAGCGGGCGGGAACCGCATCCCGAGATACCCCTAGCAGGAGCTTGATCGGGACCGCATCTCCAGCACGCCAGTGCTAAGAGGCACCACGAGGGCCGCGCCGGCCAGTGCCACCACGCCAGGCCATCCCGCCAGGTGGTAGGCGTGGCCGCTGAGGGTGATGCCCGCGGCGCCGCCCAGGTAGTAGAAGAGCACATAGAAGGCATTGGCCCGTCCGCGACCGGCGCTGAGCTTGCGGTTGAGAGCCCCGGCCGCGGAGGCGTGTAGGGTGAAGAATCCGGCGCAGACCAGTCCCAGGGCCAAGGCCATGGCCCACCCCCTCGGGATGAGTGTCACTGCCAGCCCAGCCCCGAACACCAGGGCCCCCAACACCATGGCCGTGCCATTGCCGACCCGGTTGCTCAGCTTCCCGGCCAGGGGGCCGATGACCACGCCCACGAGATAGGACAGGTAGAGCAGCGTCACCGCCCGCGTGGACCAGTGGAAGGGTTCGCCGTGCAAGTAGAAGGGCATGTAGTTGAACACCGACGAGAACACGAAGAAGGCCCCCGCCCCGACGCAGTAGAGGCGGAAAAGATCATGGCGGAACAGCACCTCCCGGAACTTTGTCGTGTCCCGCCCGGATTGGCCATGCTCCGTCTCGCGGGGCAGTCCTACATAAGCGGCCAGAGTGGCCACCAGGATGATTGCCGCTGCCGCGAGGAAGGCCCAGCGCCAGTGTGCGGCGGGCAGAATGAAGCCCCCGATCAGCCGTCCAGAGAGCCCACCCACCACGGTGGCCGACACGTAGGAGCCCATCACCACGTTCAGGCGCTCCACCGGCATGACCCGCGCCAGGTAGGCCACCAGGCAAGTGGTGAGCGAAGGGATGAAGAGTCCCTGGATGAAGCGAGCCGCCACCAGGAGAGGCAGAGAGGGAGCCAGGGCCGAGGCCAGCCCCGCCGCGGCGATGACCAGCCCGCCCGTGAGAAGGATGGGCCGGATGGGAAGGCGGTCCGCCAGGGCACCGAAAGGCAGGTTCGCCAGGGCCATGCCCAGCACCACCGCCGACACCGTCAGGGAGGCCGCGCCCGCGCTCACGCCGAACTGCTGGCGCAGGATCGGCAACACCGGCTGGGGGATGTAGACCGTCGTGAACACCGCTGCCGCCAGCGCAAAGACCAGCCACTGCAGGCGGGACAGGGGATCCCGAGCCATCATGCATCAAGGGCTGGAACAGGCACGGTGGCTCCAGGTGTTCATCCCAGCATATCGGAGCCGCGCCTGTCCCGTGGTTCGGGCCATCCTGAGCGCTAAAGAAAGGGGAACCACCGATGAACACCGATCAAAGAATGAGAAGGGCAAGATGGCAAGAGAGACCAGCCCGTCCCGCACAGCGAGTGGGACCCCAGGACAAGGGCAACTGATACGAATTGACTTTCAAAAGCAAAGAATCACCACGAGGCCAAGAAGACGGGAAGAAAAGATCCATGCCAGAGCCTTTGTAGTTCTTCGTGGTCTTTCCGTCTTCGTGGTGAGAACAGCCTTTCTTAGGTCATGACCGCTCGTTGGAATGAATCACGCAGAGGACAGAGAGGGGCATCGACCCATCCCTGCACGGACAGTCGGAGGCGGCTCGCCCGCATTGACGCCTTTTTCTTTATCAGCTTTTAGTCGGTGTTCATCGGTGGTTCAAATGGCTGTTGTTTTTCCTCTGCGCCTTCAGTGGCTCTCTGTGCCCTCTGTGTTCCAGCTCTTGGTCTAGCCGAGCGCCGCCACGACGGCCTGGCCCAGGGAGATGCACCCATCGTTGGGCGGGAAGGTGCGGTGGCGATGGACGCGGAAGCCTGCGTCGGTGAGCTTAGCTTGCACCAGCCCGGTGAGTCTGGCGTTCTGGAAGCAGCCACCGGAAAGCACCACGTCCGGCAGGCCGCTGAGCTCCGTCCAGGCCAGGGCCAGGTCCGCCAGGGAGGTGTGGAATCGGGCCGCGATGAAGGCGACATCCTGCCCTGCGGCGAGATCCGACAGTACGCCTTCAAGCAGGAGCGAAGGATTGGCCATTCCCGCCTTCAGATCCCATGCGTAGGGCGATTCCACGCGGTCCCCCGCCGCGAACTCCAAGGCCATGGCCGCCTGGCCTTCGAAGCCGTGTCGCGCATGCAGGCTCGTCAGCGCAGCGACCGCATCGAACAGCCGGCCGATGCTCGACGTGACCGGGCTGTGGAGGCCCTTGGCCAGCATGCTCTGAAGGAGGTTCCACTCGGGCCCATCGAAGGCCGGAGCCAGGGTCGGAGGCGGGGAGCCCGATCCCCGCAGGGACCACAGCAGGCCGCAGGCACTGCGACGGGGCTCCCGCACCGCGGCCTCGCCACCGGGCAAGGGGAACGGCCTGAGGTGGCCCACCCGTTCAAACCTGTCGCCCTTGATGGCCAACGCTTCGCCGCCCCAGAGGGTGCCGTCGCTGCCCAAGCCGGTGCCATCCCAGGCCAGGGCCGTCGCCGGGCCCTTCAACCCATGTTCGGCCATGCAGGCGGCGCCGTGGGCGTGGTGGTGCTGGACTCTCAGCAGCGGCAGGTCCCATTCGTTGGACAGCCGCTCGGCCAGGCGTGTGCTGGCGTAGTCCGGATGCAGGTCGCAGGCGAGGCGATCGGGCTGCACGCCGAAGAAATCCAGTAGATCCTCCACGGTCCGCGCCAGCAGGTCGGCCCCTTGAAGGCTCATGAGGTCGCCCAGGTGCTGGCTCATCACCAGCTGGCCCTGGTGCAGAAGGGATACCGTGGCCTTCTGGTGCGCTCCGAAGGCGAGGACCGTGGGAGCCCCTTTGAATCCCGCCACCGCCACCGCCAGCGGCGTGAAGCCCCGGGCCCGGCGTAGCAGCGTGGGTCCGTCGCCATCCACCCGCATCACCGAATCATCCACCGGTCGCAGGATGGGACGGTTGTGGGTGAGAAAGACATCGGCAAGGGTCCCCAGGCGGCGCAGGGCCTCGTCATCCTCGAAGGCCATGGGCTCTTCGCTGAGGTTGCCCGAGGTGCAGACCAGGGGCCGGTCCACCAAGGCAAGCAACAGCCGGTGCAGGGGTGTGTAGGGCAGGAAGGCGCCGAGGCGTGGGTTTCCGGGTGCGATGCCTTCCGTAACCTGGGCCCCCGGCCGCCGTCGCACCAGCAGGATCGGCGCCTCAGGGGAGGCGAGCAGGGCCCGCTCTGCCTCGCCCAGTTCGCATGCCGCAGCCAGGGAAGCCATATCCGGAAACATGACGGCAAAGGGTTTCTCCTCTCGCCGCTTGCGGTCTCGCAAGCGGCGCACCGCCTCCGCCGACGTCGCATCCACCAACAATTGAAAGCCGCCCAGTCCCTTGATGGCCACCACACGCCCCTCCTGCAAGGCCACCACCGCCTCATGCAAGGCATCCTCGCCTTCGGACAAGCTGCCACCGTCCAACCGCCGCAGGGTCAGGTGGGGACCGCACACCGGGCACGCGATGGGCTGGGCATGGAACCGGCGATCGAGGGGATCGCTGTATTCCCGCCGACAGGCGGGACACATGGGGAAGGCCTGCATCGAGGTATGGGGCCGGTCATAGGGAAGGCTGGCGATGATCGAATAGCGGGGGCCGCAGTAGGTACAGTTCGTGAAGGGGTAGCGGTACCGGCGTTCTCCAGGGGTGTCTGTTTCTTCTGCGCAGGCCGGACAGATCGCCAGGTCCGGAGGCACCACGGGCCGGATGTCACCTCCTTCATCACTGGCAAGAATCCGGAACCCCTCAGCCTGGGGATCCTCAGGCAGGTCGACGCAGGCCAGGTTGGCCACACGGGCCGGCGGAGGGATGTCCGTCTGGATCGCTCGTAGGAAAGCTTCCAGGGATGTGGCACCACCCTGGGCCTCGATGGTCACACCCCGGGCGTGATTCCAGACCGCCCCGGTGAGACCGTGGGCCAGGGCCAGGCGATAGACCGAAGGGCGGAAACCCACGCCTTGGACCACACCCTGGACCTCGATGCACAGGCGGGGCATCAGCTGGCAGCCGTCTTCCGAACGGTCATGGCCAGCCTTCGTCCCGCCTCGATCCATGCCAGCCAGGCTTCCATGCCCTCTCCGGTCTGGGCGGACACATGCAGGATCTGAATGCCTGGATTGATCCGCCGAGCGAAGGCCAGGCAGCGGTCCACATCGAACCGGAGGTAGGGAAGCAGATCCACCTTGTTCAGTAGCATCAGGTCGGCCGCAGCGAACATGTCGGGATATTTCAGGGGCTTGTCCTCCCCTTCAGTGACCGACAGGATCACCACCTTGTGGGCCTCACCCAGATCGAAGGCCGCCGGACAGACCAGGTTGCCGACGTTCTCGATCATCAGCACGGCCCCTTCGGCGGGTGACAGGGATTCCAGGGCGTGGCCCACCATGTGGGCGTCCAGATGGCAGCCCTTGCCGGTGTTGATCTGCACGGCCGGAGCCCCCGCCGCGCGGATGCGGTCCGCGTCGTGGCTGGTCTGCTGGTCGCCTTCGATCACCACCACCGGCACCCGATCCCTGAGCCGCAGGATGGTCTGCTCCAGCAGGGTCGTCTTGCCCGATCCGGGGCTGCTCACCAAGTTGAGGGCCAGGATGCCGCGCTCCAGGAAGGCCTGACGGTTCAGGGCCGCCAGAGCATCATTCTTGGCCAGCAGGCTCTGTTCGAGGCTGATGCGCCGGCGACCGGGCCGTAGCGCGCTGTGGTCAAGAGGATGAGGATGGCTGTGGGGCTGTCCGTCCAGTTTCGCTTCGCCGCCGCCGCATCCACAGGTGGTGCACATGGGATCTCCCCTTGGGGTCATTCGGAAATCTAATCCACATCCAGGTCTTTGACACGCATTTCCGTGCCACTGGTGAGGGCCACGAAGCCCTCCCCGCATACCGGGCAGAGATCGAAACGGGCTTCGACCTCCACGGTCTGCCCGCAGGCCTGGCACAGACCCTGGCCTGGCAGTTCGAGGATCTCCAGGAGCGCGCCTTCGAGGACCGTCCCTTCCGTGGTGGGTCCGAAGGCGAAGCGCAGGGCCTCGACTTCGACGCCCGCCAGACGCCCCACTTCAAGGCGCACCTGATGCACTCGCGTGAAGCCCCGGCGCAGGGCCTCTTCCTGGATGCCCTGCACCATGCCTTCCATAAGGGACAGCTCATGCATGAGGCCTAGCTTAACGGGTTCTAGCGCTTCGGCTTTACCGGTGATTGAAGGCCTTCAACCGCAGATGGTGCAGATGAACGTAGAAAATGGATTGCCCTTTCTCACAGTTCATCACCGTTTATCACCGGTCTCTTTTCCTTATGTTTATCGGAGGTGATTCTTCACCAAGGAGAAGAGAACTCAACCGGTGAGAAATGGCGATAAAGGAAAATACGCCTGTTCTGTCGATTTGCATCTGCATCCATCTGCGCCATCTGCGGTTTCAGATCTTGATCCGGAAGAACTCCGGACGTTCCCCCCTGTCATCAACATCGGGCATTTTCAGGGATGGTCAGCCGTTCGTTCCAGGCCTCGGGCCGCCCGTCCAGGAGCAGTGTCTGAAGCAGGTCCCAGGCGGCGTCCAGGTTCCGCTCCGCAGCCGGGCTGAGGGATTCGCCCAACTCAAACCGTTCGCCGCGCAAGCTGAGGACATAGGCGGGTGGGGGTTCCTTGCCAGTCACCACCCGGCACACTTGGAGCATGGCCCCGGGGCTCAATTCATGGGTGGTGTAGCTGGCATCCTGGCTGGGCACCACAGGCCGCAGGGCATAGGGAGCTGGACAGGCCACATCCGCGTCCATGAACAGGGCCAGGTCCCGGTCCAGCAGATCCAAGGTGTGCTCGATCTGCAACTGGAAATCGGCCACGGTTTCCACAGCCAATCCGGGCTGTCCTTTGATCCAGGCCTCGGCGCGCTCCAGCAGCAGGGGACCCAGGGCATCGTCCCCGCGGCTGGGATTGCCATAGCCGAAAAGGACGATGCGCGAGCCCATGAAGACCTACCCAAGTTCGTCGCTGAGAGTGCCATCGGCTCCCTTCACCAGCCGGTCCACCAGTTGGCCCTCAGCGTCCCAGAGTTCCACATGCAGCGGCATCCGCCCCAGGGCCTGGGTGGCGCAGGACAGGCAGGGATCGTAGGCGCGGATAGCCACCTCGATGTGGTTGAGGAGCCCCTCGGTAAGGACCTTTCCATCAAGGTAGTGGGCCGCCACTTCGCGTACGGCGGCGTTCATGGCCGTGTTGTTGTGGGTGGTGGCGACGATGAGATTCGCCTTCACGATGGCGTCATGCTCGTCGATCTTGTAGTGGTGGATGAGCGTTCCGCGAGGCGCCTCGATGACACCCACGCCTTCGGTGGCCCGTTCGCCCTGGGTCATCAAGTCCGTGCCGAGGATGTCGGGATCCTGCAGCAGGTCACGGATCGCTTCTGCGGCGTAGAGCATCTCGATCATGCGCGCCCAATGGTAGGCCAGCGTGGCGTGGATCGGCTCGCCCTTGCCCATGGCCATGAAGGCCTTGCGGGCTTCTTCGGCCAGGGGAGTGCCCATGAAGCGGGCGTTGTTGATGCGGGCCAGCGGCCCCACTCGGTACCAACCCTCGTCATTGCCCAAGGAGACGATGAAGGGGAATTTCATATACGACCAGGACTTCACTTCCTCGTGCAGGTAGCGCAAGTAGTGGGCGTAATTCACATGGTCGAAGATGTCCTGGCCCTTGTCATCCCGGGCTCGGAGGCCGCCATCGTAGAGTTCGAAATCCCCCTTGGAGGTGGTGAGCGAAAGGAAATTGGAGCGGAACGAGCCAAATCGCTCGAACTCAGTCTGGTTATCGGTGAACAGCTTGCCGACGATGCCCACGGCATCCTGTGACCAGGTCACCATCTGGTCGATGTCCTTCAGAAGGTACTCGCGGTCCTCCCGGCTCAAGGTTTTGTTCACGCCGCCGGGAATGGCGAGGATGCCATGCACCCGCTTGCCCGCGAGGACCCGGATGACTTCCTGGCCGTACTTCCGGAGCTTCACACCCTGCACAGCCAGGGCCGGGTGGGCCTGGATCACGCCGATGATGTTGCGGGTGGCCACATCGGCTCCGAAACCGAAGAGCAGGTCGGGGCTGGCCAGATGGAAGAAGTGGAGGGCGTGGCTCTGAAGCGTCTGGCCGCAGTGCATCAGGCGGCGCAGTTTCTCAGCTGTGGGCGTGAGCTGGCGGGCCCCCACGAACGTGTCGATGGCCTTGGCCGCAGCTAGGTGATGGCTCACTGGACAGATGCCGCATAGCCGCTGCACCATGACCGGAGCTTCCCAGTAGGGCCGTCCCTGGATGAACTTCTCGAAGCCGCGGAATTCGACGATGTGCAGACGCGCCTGCTTCACATGGTTCTGCTCGTCCATGAGCAGGGTCACTTTCCCGTGGCCTTCCACGCGCGTGATGGGTTCGATCACCGTGCGCGTCAAAGCCTCGGGGTGGCTGGCGGTTTCGAGTTCAAGGTTGGCGATGGGATTCATGACGATTCCTCGGATGCTGTGCCTTCAGTCGTAGCGGATCAGGGCCGGCGGCAGGCTGGGATCTCTTCCTGCGATCAGCTCCGTGAGGAAATGCCAAAAGGCATCGGCTGAAGGCGGACAGCCCGGAAGGAAGTAGTCGATCTTCACGATGTGGTGCAGGGGACGTACCTTGTTGAGGAGCAGGGGCAGTTCCGGGTCGTTTGGCACATGCGCGAACTCCACGCCGGCACCGCAGATATAGGACTCTTCCAGGCATTGCTTCAGGGTGAAGCTGTTGCGCATGGAGGGAACGCCACCGGTGATGCCGCACTCGCCCACGGCCACGAGGATTTTGCACATCTTCCGGAACTCATGGAGGACATGGACATTGTCCGCGTTGCAGACGCCGCCCTCGATGAGACCCAGATCCACCGGCTGGCTGATGTGCTTGATGTCGTCGATGGGGCTGCGGTCGAATTCCACTAGTTCCAGCAGATCGAGGAAGCGCTCGTCGATATCCAGGAGGGACATGTGGCAGCCGAAGCAGCCGGCCAGAGAACAGGTGGCGACTTTCAGTTTCTCAGCCATGGGCTGCCTCCTCCGCCTGGAACTCCTTCAGGGCCATTGCGCTGATGGACTCTTTGTCGTAGATGCGCTGACCGATGGGAACCTTGAAGCCCACCCGTTTGACGGTGAGGCAGCCCGTGGGACACAACGCCACTGCCTGGTCTTCGGCAGACACATCGGTGTCCTTCAGCAGGCCCGAAGGGGCATTTACCGCCAGCTTGGATTTGATCCCCCGACCATGGATGCCGAACACGTTCTTGCCATCCAGGTCGCGGCTGGCCCGTACGCAGGTCTCGCAGCGGATGCAGCGGTCCCGGTCCATGTTCACATCCGGGTGGCTGTTGTCCCGCTCCCGGATGGGGAACTGCTGCGGGAAGCGGTTGTCCTGCAGGCCCAGATGGTAGGCCATGGCCTGCAGGCGGCAGCTGCCACTCTCCTCACAGGAGGGGCAGTAGTGGTTGCCCTCCACGAAGATCATCTGCAGTACGGCCTTGCGAAGGGCCTGCAGCTCGGGTGTATCGCAGTCCACTTTCTGATCCTTCATGGCCGGCTGGGTGCAGGAGGAGAAGGGGCGGCCGTTGATGATGACCGTGCAAAGTCGGCAGGAACTGTGGGGTTCGAGCTGGGGCCGCCAGCAGAGATGGGGGATGTAATGGCCTGCGGACAGGGCTGCCTGGAGGACGCTCTGGCCTTCGCGGAAAGGGATCTCCTGGTCGTCGAGGAAGAAGGTGTGGGTCATATCAGGCCTCCTCGTGGACCAGGTAGGCAGCAGCGTCGGTCCGTCCCGTGAGACCCCGGGCCTCCTCAAGGGCGTCATCCAGGTCGAAGGCGGGGATGAATTCGGTGGTGAGCATGCGGGTGGCCCAGATATCGGGGAATTTCTTGAGACTGTCGGTGATGTG
>CAIXHJ010000457.1 GCA_903919165.1 uncultured Holophagaceae bacterium | reverse complement strand
CTTCGGCCAAGCAACTGGTCCGGCGCCCAGCCCTTCCATGCACCGGAACGCACCAGGGCCTCGCCCTCCGCCAGGCGGCGAGTCAACGACATCAGCAGGGCCAGGGCGAGGTCGGCGGTAGTGTCGGTCAACACGCCCGGGGTGTTCACCACGGCGATGCCGCGGGCCTGACAGGCCTTCAGGGGCAGGTGGTTCACACCCACGGAGCAGGTGCCGAGGGCCTTCAGCCTGGGTGCCGCCTCGAGGTCCGCCTCCGTGATGGGTTCGGAGACCACCACCACCAGTGCCTCCGCCTCTGGCAGGGCCGCCATCCATTCAGGAGAGTGGAATGGCGCGACGCGGAGCTCCGGAAACCGGGCGCCAAGGTCGAACAGGGCTGGGCCCACCAGGGGGGAGGTGGCAAGGATGCGGATGCTCACCGCTGCAGGGCCTTCAAGGCTTGGCGGATGGCTTCTGTCAGGGACGGTTTTGAGGCGCGGAGCTCAGCCACCACCGGCAGCACTGCATCCTCCTTGAAACCAAGATTGGTCAGAGCCGACCGGAGGCTTTCCTCCCAGGGGTCACTGGAGGCCACGCCGGAGAGGCCTTCCAGGCCCGTCAACCCACCCATTTTCTCGGACAGTTCGAAGCACATCTTCTCGGCGGTCTTCTTCCCCACACCGGGAATACGGGTGAGGACTTTCACCTCCCTGCTCCGGATGGCCCGCACCAGGTCCTCAAGGGAGAGGGCCCCGAGGGCTGCCAGCGCCAGTTTCGGGCCCACGCCATCCACCTTCACCAGCATGCGGTAGAGCTCCCGCTCTTGAGTGGAGGAGAAGCCGAGCAGCGAGATCTCGTTCTCCCGCACCAGCAATTCCGTGTGCAGCACCACCGTGGATCCGGCCTCCGGAAGCAGACCATAGGTGGAGAGGCTGATGGCCGCCGAATAACCCACGCCGGCGCATTCGACGAGGGCCAGATTGGGCAGCTTCTGGATGAGTTCCCCGCGGAGACGTCCGATCATGCTTCGAGGATACCGGAAGAGGACCCAGCGATGCCGTTCCTGTTGGGTACCCGAAAATCCTAGATCCAGTAGGGGCGCACCGAATCCAGCAGGCGGGCAACGACGTCCCGGTTTCGGCGAGCGCGGGCTTCACGGCCGGCAAGCTCGGGAATGGCCGACTCCGGGTCATGCAGATCCTGACCGATGTCGGGGCCCAGAAGGTGGCGCCAGCGGTCCAGCCACTCGGCTGGAAGGCGCTCAGGAATGGCGCGGCCCATCAAGGTCAGGTAGAGGATGGTCCACACCCGGGCCACCGCCTGGGCTTCGTAGCCTCCGCCCAGGGTCAAGAGCACTCGCCCCTGGGCATGGGCGTCGGCCAATCCGAAAATCCTCTGATAGAGCGCCTGGAAGGCCTGCGTGGTGAGCGCGAGATCCCCCAGCGGGTCCGCGAAGTGCGCGTCCGCGCCAGCCTGGACCACCAGGACATCGGGCGAGAACCAGGCCAGGGCCCGGGGAACGACCGATTCGAAGGCCTCCAGGTAGTCGCCGGCTTCAGTGAACGGTTCCAGGGGGATGTTCACGCTCATGCCCCGGGCAGACCCGTTCCCCACTTCCTGGATGTGGCCAGTGCCGGGATAGAGGTAGTGCCCGGATTCATGAATGCTGAGGGTGAGCACCTGGCTGTGGCCGTAGAACAGGTTCTGGACGCCGTCGCCGTGGTGAAGGTCGATATCCAGGTAGGCCACGCGCCAGCCGTGATCCACGAATGCCCGGATGGCCACGGCCAGGTCGTTGTACAGGCAGAATCCCGCCGCATGTGCCTTCTGCGCATGGTGCAGTCCCCCTCCCAGCTGGAGCACACGCCGCTCCTGACCCGTCATCAACATCCGGGCGCCATGGAGGGTGCCACCTACCAGCCACCGGGCGGCGAGGTCCATACCCGGGAAGATAGGATTATCCGGCGTGCCGAGGCCGAACCGATCTGCTTCCAGGTCGGGTATCCCCTGGTCCAGCGACTCCACCATGGCGACATAGGCCTCGTCATGGACGGTGAGGATGTCTTCCCGGGTTGCGGCTGGCGCGGCGATGGGCGTGACGTCATGACCCAGGCACCGGATCAGGTCCAGGAGCATCTCCACCCGCGCCGGGGTGAAGGGATGCTCGGGTCCGAAGTCGTACCCGGCATATTCTGGCCGATGGATCAGTGCTGCCATGGCTTCGGTCGGGGCCAAAGGATGTCGAAGCCATCGGCCCGCAGCTCCTCGGCCAGGGGCCTCGTCTGGTTCGAGTCCAGCCTCAGTACTGTGCGCACTCTGGCATCCGCGCCCGGGTGGGTGAGGATGGAGTGGATGTTGACATGACGGTCGGCGAGGAAAGCGGTGAGACGGGCCAGTTCTCCGGGCCTGTCGGCGAGCGCCACCTCCAGTCGCGAAGAGGGCTTGGTGACGCCCGTCAGGAGCATCAGTGCATCCAGGAGGTCCATGCCCGTGAGAATGCCCACGAGCTCGGAGCCATCCATCACGGGCAGGCAACCGATCTTCCGGTCGCGCATGATCCGTGCGGCATCCTCGATGGGATCCAGCGGATCCGCCGTTGACACCGGACTGCTCATGGCCAGAGAGACTGGATCGTCGGCGGTGTGGGGGGCCGGCGACAGACTGCTGGTGGCGAACCGGATGTCCCGGTCCGTGAGGACTCCCACCAGGCGTCCCTGATCCATCACGGGAAGGTGGCGGAATCCGTGCGCCTGGAGCTGGTGGAACGCTTCGCCGAGGAGAGCGGTCGCCTGGATCACCGTCACCGGTTTCCGCATGATTTCGTTCACCAGCATGGCGATCCTCCTGAGGCTTTAGGGCATGCGGTATTCGGCCTGGGAGAAGGCCACGCGAAGCCCAGGTTGCAGGGGCAGCAGCTTGGGGTGCAGGGAGGCATCTGCGTCGGGGGCAAGGCTGACCTCGGCCTCCAGGGTGCAGATCCAGGGCAGTTCCTCCACCAGCTGGGTCAGTCGGCCCAGAGTCTCGGCCAATCCGCAGACTGGGGACAGCTTCAACCTCCCAAGCACGTCCACGATATCGAGATCGGTCAGGGGCGTGAGGCGCAGGATCGACTCTTCACCCGGCCGGTGGAATCGCCAGATGGGGCCGAAATCAGGATCGGCTGAAAGGCTCATGGAAACCTTCGAATCCCTATGGGCCTCGTCCTTCTGGGACGTGCCTGCGATGGGAATGCCGAAGCTTTCCATGAGCTCCCGGGCCTGTGCTGGAGGCAGCATCAAGGGAGATGAATCGGGAAGCCCCTCGATGAGGTGTTCCACCCAAAGGCGGGCTTTTCCTACATCCAGGTCCTCGTAGGCCGGGATCCGACCCGGGGGCTGCATCCGGAAACGGGCATAGTCCGCCACTTTGGAGAGCGCCAGCGCGGCTGACTCGGGAAAACGGTAGGAAGGAAAGGTCCGGTGGGTGCCGCCGCCACCACCCTGCGTGGCCGAGCCCACGGGAACCGCGCCGCTGACCCCCATCAACGAGAGCAGGGTCGGCTTGGCGATGCCGGTGCCGCGCTCGGCCTTCACCGCGGCTCGGCGGATGGCTCGGGCCACCAGGGCGGGATCGCAGCCCCCCACGCAGGCGAAGGTGGCGATGAGGGCGTCCACCTCCGGGTGTTCGAGGGCCTCCAGGCAGGCCCGCTCATAATGTTCCGCCGTGGCCAGGGCGTGCAGGTCCACCACGCCTGGACCGGAAATCTGCATGCCACGGGACTCGCAGGCGTCCGCACAAATCGTCGCGACCCCGCCGGAGTTGCTGATGACGGCCACGCGATTGCCCCGGGGAAGCGGCTGGTGGGACAGAAGCAGGGCGATGTCGAACAGTTCCTCAAGGGTATCGGCCCGGATAACGCCGGCCTGATGGAACAGGGCCTCCACCTCGGCATCGTTTCGGGGGCTGGCCCCGATGTGGGCCTGGGCCATGCGTCGCCCAGCATGGCTCCGGGCGCTCTTCACGCACAGGATCGGCTTCCGTCGGGAGATCCGGCGGGCCAGCCGGGCGAAGCGGCGGGGATTCCCGAAGGTCTCGAGGTAGAGCAGGGCCACATCGGTGTCTGGGTCCTCCTCCCAGTACTGAAGCAGATCAGTCCCCGAGACGTCCGCCCGGTTCCCCGCCGAGACGAAGGTGGAGAAGCCGAGCCCGCGCTCGGCAGCGTACTGGAGGATGACCACGCCGAGTGCGGCGGAATGGCTGAAGAACCCCACACGCCCACGAGGAGGCATGGCTGCCGCCAGACTGGCATTCAACTGCACCCCTACATTCGTGTTCAGGAGCCCAAGGCAGTTGGGTCCCACCAGTCTGGCGCCACCGCTGCGCACCATGCGCACCAGGCGCTCCTGGCGCCGGGCGCCGTCCGGCCCCGCTTCCGCGAATCCCGCCGCGATGACCAGCAGTCCGCGCGCCCCCTTGTCGAGGGCCTCTTTGGCCATGGGAATCACCTTGGCAGCCGGGACCGCCAGGACCACCAGATCGGGCGGCTCCGGCAGGGAGGCCAGGGATGGATAGGCGCACACCCCTTCGATGGCCCGCGCCTTGGGATTGACCGGGTAGACCACGCCCTTGAAATGGCTCTGGAGAATGTGGCGGAAGATGGCATTGCCGATGGAGGAAGAATCCCGGGAAGCACCCACCACGGCCACGGTCGCGGGTTTCAGGAGGGGGACCAGGGAATTCGCCGCCGCCACCCGCTCCCGGATCTCGGCCCGCTCACGCTGGGTCTGGGCGGCGCTCAGGGGGAACTGCAGGTGGATGATGCCGCCCTCCATGGCCCGTTGGGTTTCAAACCCGGAATCCCTGAAGACGTTGATCATCTTCTCGTTTTCATAGAGCACATCAGCCTCGAACCCCACATAACCAGAACCCGCAGCCAGACCGGCCAGCCGTTCGAGGATCAGGCTGCTGATGCCCCGGCCCTGGTGGTCATCCGCGACCACGAAGCTCACTTCGGCGATGCCTGCTCTCATGCCCACGTAGTTTCCCAACCCCACCACCCGCTGCCCGGCCTCCATCCCCTCGATGGCCAGCAGGCAGGCCCGTTCGTGGGGATTCTCCTCACAGAGTTCCTCCACGAACTTCCGGGAGACGCTGGAGACGCCACCCATGAAACGCATGGACAGGGTTTCCCGGGAGAGGCCGTGCATGAAAGCCTCCACCCGGTCCACGTCAGCGGGCGAGGCGATGCGCAGCAGGATTCCCTGGCCATCCTTCAACAGGGCGAACTCGCGGAAATGCGCGCCATCAGGAATGATGCTGAACATTGGGATCTGCTTCAAAGCGGATGCGACCACCCTACCACGACCCTTCTTCCTTCTGGACTGTTGGTCGGCGGCAGCATAGATTTGCCGGATAACTCAACTGGCCCGGAGGGGAATATGGATGGACGCGAGGCGTTTCTCGCAGCACGGGACCTGCTGGTCCAGCACCGGAATGACCGTGCTGGCGCCGTCCGAGCGTTTCGATGGCCCGTTCTGGAGAC
This sequence comes from uncultured Holophagaceae bacterium, assembly GCA_903919165.1. Taxonomy (GTDB): domain Bacteria; phylum Acidobacteriota; class Holophagae; order Holophagales; family Holophagaceae; genus Geothrix. The sequence goes on along the minus strand of CAIXHJ010000457.1, from coordinate 4,765 downwards.
CTTCAACTGGGCGATTGACTATTTCGATGTCTACGCCGCTGGCAACGAGAGCCCCGCCCTCTGGATCGTCGAGGAGAACGGGAGCGAGACCAAGGTCAGCTTCCGGGAACTCTCCCTTCGCAGCAACCAGATCGCCAATTCGCTGAGGGCCCTGGGTGTCAGGCGCGGCGATGGCGTGCTCATCATGCTGGACAACGTGCTGCCCCTCTGGGAAATGATGCTTGCCTGCATCAAACTGGGCGCGGTGCTGGTGCCATCCACCCTGCTGCTCTCCCAGGCGGACCTCCTGGACCGCATCGATCGTGGGGGGATCAAGCATCTGGTGGTGGATGCGGCGCAGACGGCCAAGTTCGAAGGCCTCGATGCCAGCCTCACCCGCATCAGCGTGGGTGCGAAGGTGGGTGGTTGGCACGAGGTGGCGGAGCTCTACGGTGGGGCCTCGTCCTATGTCCCGGACGCGGACACCCGCGCCACGGATCCCATGCTGCTCTACTTCACGTCGGGCACCACGGCGAAACCCAAACTGGTGCTCCACACCCATCAGACCTATCCCGTGGGCCACCTCAGCACCATGTACTGGGTGGGGCTGCGGGAGGGCGACGTCCACTACAACATCAGTTCTCCCGGTTGGGCCAAGCATGCCTGGAGCAGCTTCTTCGCGCCGTGGAACGCCGGGGCCTGCATTTTCGTCTACCGGTCCGCGAGGTTCAGCGCCTCGGCCACCCTTCAGGTCATCGCCGACAAGGGCGTGACCACGCTTTGCGCCCCTCCCACCGTCTGGCGCCTGTTCATCCAGGAGGATCTCGCCGCCTACAAGGTGAAGCTCCGGGAGCTGGTCGGAGCCGGCGAACCCCTGAATCCCGAGGTCATCAGTCAGGTCCAGAAGGCCTGGGGCCTCACCATCCGCGACGGCTACGGGCAGACGGAGACCACGGCCCAGGTGGGCAATCCACCGGGAGAACCGGTGAAGGCCGGATCCATGGGGCGCGCCCTGCCGGGCTACGACGTCGTGCTCCTGGACCTCGACGGACATGAGGCCGTGGAGGGCGAGATCTCGCTGAGGCTCAATCCCCGGCCCCTGGGCCTGATGGCGGGCTACAAGGATGATCCGGCCAAGATGCAGAAATCCGTGGCCGAAGGCTTCTACCGGACGGGCGACGTGGCCACCCGGGATGAAGATGACTATCTGTTCTTTGTCGGCCGGGCCGATGACGTCTTCAAGAGTTCCGACTATCGGATCAGCCCCTTCGAGCTGGAATCCTTCCTCATCGAGCATGAATCCGTCGCTGAAGCCGCGGTGGTGCCCAGCCCGGATCCCATGAGGCTGGCCGTTCCCAAGGCCTACATCATCCTTCGGGCAGGCTTCGAGCCGAATCGCGACACGGCCCTGGCCCTGTTCAGATTCATCCGCGAACGGCTGTCGCCCTACAAGCGCATCCGGATCCTCGAATTCGGCGACCTGCCGAAGACCATCTCCGGCAAGATCCGGCGGGTGGAGCTCCGCAAGCGAGCCGCTGAGCAGACCCATTCCCCCACGGAGTTTCGGGAGGAGCAGTTCCCTGAACTGAAGTAGGCATGGACTGGCATCTGCGCGAGGGTCGAAGATGGGCCCGTGCCGTAGGCCATCTCGGCGCTGAGCACCTTCCTTCCTGTCCTCCGGAGGTCCCATGAAGTACCTCGACGACGATCGTGATATCCGGTTCAACCTCTTCGAGTGGCTCGACCTGGATGCGGTGCTGAATTCCCGTCACTACGAGGAGGTCGATCGGGACCAGCTGGCCATGGTGCTGGACGAGGCCCTCAAAGTGGCCCGGGGCAGCGTCTCCGCCTGCAACGAGGAGGGGGACCGGATCGGTGCGCGGTTCGAGAACGGGAAGGTGATGCTGCCCGAGGGCTTCGGCGAGGCCTACCGGGATCTCGCCTCAGGCGGCTGGATCAGCCCGACCATGGATTCCGCCTTCGGCGGCATGGGGCTGCCCGAATCCGTGGGCACCGGGATCAGCGAATTCATCATGGGCGCCAACACCGCGTTGGGCCTTGAGATTCTGTTGACGCGGGGGGCCGCCCACCTGATCGAGACCTTCGGAAGTGATGAATTGAAGGCCACCTACTGCGAGCGGATGTACAGCGGGGAATGGACCGGCACCATGTGCCTCACCGAGGCCAGCGCCGGGAGCGACCTGGGCGCGCTCACCACCAAGGCCGTGCGCCAGGACGACGGGACCTACCTCGTCAGCGGAGAGAAGATCTTCATCACCAGCGGCAACCATGACCTCACCCCGAACATCATTCACGCCGTGCTGGCCCGGACGCCGGGCGCCCCCGCCGGGCCCAAGGGCCTCAGCCTCTTCGTGGTGCCCAAGGTGCGCGTGAATCCGGATGGCTCCCTGGGCGAATCCAATGACGTCGCCTGCGCGGGCATCGAGCACAAACTGGGCATCCACGGCTCGCCCACCTGCAGCCTGGTGTTCGGCGCCAACAACGGCAGCCAGGGCTTCCTCCTGGGCCAGGAGGAGCAGGGGCTCGCCCACATGTTCCAGATGATGAACGCCGCGCGCTGGGAGGTCGGCGTCCAGGGGCTGAGCAACGCCTCGGCGGCCCACCAGGCCGCGCTGGCCTACGCGAAGGAGCGTCTGCAGGGCCGTGGTCCGAGTGCGGGCAAGGGGGCAGGGCAGTCCCTCATCATCGAGCATCCGGATGTCCGGCGCTCACTCCTGCTCCAGGCCGCCTACGTGCAGGCCATGCGGGCGCTGGCGTCCTACACCGCGTGGTGCATGGACATGGCCCATGTCACGCAAGGGGCCGAGCATGACCGCTGGCAGGGCCTCGTCGAGCTGTTCACGCCCGTCTCCAAGGCCTGGTGCTCGGATTGGGGCTTCCGCGTGACGGAATGGGCCCTCCAGGTGTTCGGCGGTTACGGCTACACCATGGACTACCCGGCGGAGCAGTACCTCCGGGACTGCAAGATCGCGTCGATCTACGAAGGCACCAATGGCATCCAGGCCCTCGATCTCGTCGGCCGGAAGTTCCGGATGCAGGATGGCCGACCCGTGAAGGACTTGCTGAAGCTGGCTGGGGACGCGGCGCAATCCCTGGTTGAAGATCCAGTACTTGGCGCCTCCGCCAGGCAGCTGGCCGAGGCCGTGAAGGCCCTGGGCGCGGTCTTGGCCCAGCTTCCCGGCCGTGAGAACGCGACCCTGTTGATGGTCCTCAACGCCGTCCCCATCCTCGACATGCTGGGCCATGTGGTGGGTGGCTACCTCCTGCTCCAGCAGGCAGGCTTGGCCAGGCGGAAGGCCCTGGCCCTCATGAGCGAACGCGGCGTGGATCCAACGGATCAGGCTGCCGTCCGCGCCCATCTGGCAGGCAGCCGCGAGGCCGCGTTCTATCAGAACAAAGTGCAGGCCGCGATCCACTTCTCCCATCGCGGCCTTCCCCTCGTGGCGGCCCACGCCGTGGCCCTGCTGAGCGGCGAAACCGCCCCCATGGAGGCTGTGTTCTAGCGTTGATCCAGGTGCTTCCAAAAGCCAAGAATCACCACGAAGACACGAAGACAGGAAGACAGGAAAGATAAAAGCAGTGCCCTTGTACCCCTTCGTGGTCTTCCCATCCTCTCGGTATCGGCCTAGCCGATACACGAGGCGAAATGAAATCTCGTGGTGAGGATCTTGTTTATCTTGTGAACGCTCAGTGGTATGAAATCCAGTTTGGGGGTCACCGTGACTGCCTATTCCACCAGCATGAGGCTCCGGATCGATTGGAGCGAATTGGATTCCTTCGGGCATGTCAACAATCTGGCGATATTGAGGTACGCCCAGGAGACACCATCCTTCTGGAGTTTGTGCTGCGTGGGACCCCAATTCGTTCGATCCTGAGATCATCTGTTGAAACCAGATCGGAGTTGCCGGTGATCTTGCACAAATACACCAAGGCACAATATGGGCTTAAGTATTTGAGGGACGGCTTCCTTCGGTTCTCGCCCAAGCTTGAGTTAAACGATCCCTTCGAGATGCACCCTTACCTCAACTCCCTCGGAACACCTGAGCATGTAGATGCCATCGTTCGTGAACTGGAAGATGAAGATGAGGGGTTCCGCCGCCTATCTCCGGAGCAGAAGGAAGAAGTCCTCGATGACCTGCGAGCACAGGGACTCGCTAATATGCGTTCGAGAATGGTGAGTGACTTTCAGTCAGTCGGCATCCTGAGCTTGGTGAAGGACCGCCGTCAGGACCTCCTCATGTGGGCTCACTACGCTGACAGCCACCGTGGGTGCGTACTTGAATTTGATGGGACTCACGAATGGTTCAAGACTAAGCATGGGACCAATCCTCATGATCTGATGGGTGTCCTAAATGAAGTGAATTATTCCCCGACCCGTCCCCAGGTTTCGCTTCTGGGTCTGGGAAAGGACCATCTCCTCACAAAGGCGGAATGCTGGGGCTACGAGAAGGAATGGCGAATCCTGTTGAACCTCAGGGACTGCACTACCCAGACGCACGGTGAAAAGAAAGTGAATGGGCTATTCCAAGTCCCACATGAGGCACTCACTGGTGTCTACCTTGGAGTGAACATTGACCCGAAGGATCGAGAGCTGTTCCTCGACCTGTTGCCACCTGGGAATAGAGTCGGGCTGTTCCAGTTCAGGCAGGATGAACAGGATTACGCTCTGGTCGCACGGCAGCTCAACTTATAATTGCCTGAGGAGCACAGCACACCCGATCCCACCAATGATCAAGAAGGTCGCTTGTTCGCCGTTCATTTGGAT
>CAIXHJ010000456.1 GCA_903919165.1 uncultured Holophagaceae bacterium | reverse complement strand
TGGCCGTACTGCTGGTCCTGGCCACCATCCCGGCCTTCGTGAGCCTGGGCAGCGAGTTCATGCCTCCGCTCAATGAAGGGACATTGCTCTACATGCCATCCACCCTTCCGGGCCTTAGCGGAACCGAGGCCCAGAAGATCCTCCAGATCCAGGACCGGCTCATTCGCACCGTGCCCGAAGTGGGCCGCGTGTTCGGCAAGGCTGGCCGCGCGGACACCGCCACCGATCCCGCCCCTCTCTCGATGATGGAGACTGTCATTGAGCTCAAGCCCGAGGACCAATGGCGGGGAAGCCCTCGCTGGTACTCCAGCTGGGCGCCGGACTGGCTGAAGGCCATCCTCCGCCCCTTCTGGCGGGACCGGATCACCCAGGAGCAGATCGTGGAGGATCTGGACCGGGTGGTGAAACTGCCGGCCATTCCCAATGCCTGGACCATGCCCATCAAGGCACGGCTCGACATGCTGTCCACCGGCATCCGCACCCCGGTGGGCCTGAAGGTCAACGGACCCAACCTGGAGACGATCCAGAACGTCGCCGTGGCGGCGGAAGGCATCCTCCAGCGCGTGCCGGGCACCCGCAGCGCCTTCGCCGAGCGCACAGCCCAGGGCTATTTCGTGGACTTCGACCTCAAACGGGACCAGCTCGCTCGCTACGGCCTGAGTGTCGGTGAGGCCAATGACATGGTCATGACCGCCATCGGCGGCGAGAATCAGAGCACGGTCTTCGATGGCCGGGCCCGGTACCCCGTGAACGTGCGGTACGCGCGGGACTACCGGGACTCCCCGGAAGCCCTGAAACGCGTGCTGGTGCCGCTCCCGAACGGAGCCACCATTCCCATGTCGGAGATCGCCGACGTCAAGCTGACCTCGGGTCCGGCCATGATCCGGGATGAGAACGGGCTGCTCAACGGGTATGTGATCGTGGACTTCGACACGTCCAAGATCGATGTGGGCACCTATGTCGAACATGCCAAGGCAGCGATCGAGAAGGACCTGCAACTGCCTACGGGCTACAGCCTTACCTGGAGCGGACAGTTCGAGAACATGCTCCGCGTGAAAGAACGGCTGAAACTGATCCTGCCCATCACCTTGGTGTTGATTTTCGGCCTCCTCTACGCCAACACCAAGTCGGCCTTCAAGGCGAGCATCGTGATGCTGGCGGTGCCCTTCAGCGCCATCGGCGCCTTCTGGCTGCTCTGGGGGCTGGGCTACAACATGAGCATCGCCGTGTGGGTGGGCCTCATCGCCCTCATGGGCCTGGACGCCGAAACCGGGGTCTTCATGCTGCTCTTCCTGGACCTCAGCCACGACGAGGCCGAGAGGGAAGGGCGGCTGAAAACGAAGGACGACCTGGTGGAGGCCATCATCCATGGCGCCGTGAAGCGGGTACGTCCCAAGGCCATGACGGTCTTCGCCGCATTCATCGGGCTGCTCCCCATCATGTGGAGCACCGGCACTGGCGCCGATGTCATGAAGCGCATCGCGGCCCCCATGGTGGGCGGCCTGGTCACCAGCTTCATCCTCGAGCTGCTGGTCTACCCCGCGATCTATTACCTATGGAAGAAGCGTTCTCTTACCCCTGCTCAGGCTTCTGTCGAAGCCTGAGTTAACAACCACCCCGATAAGGAGCCTCCATGCTCGTACCTCTGCTTGCTCTTTCGATCTTGGCCGCCCCTGCGGCTAAGCCCATCCCCGCCACCAACACGATCTGTCCCGTTCTGGGCGGTAAGGTGACAGCCTCGTCCAAGACTGTGGTCGTCCGTGGCCGGGAATACCGCCTCTGCTGCGCCGGCTGCGATGCTCAACTCCTGAAGGATCCAGGAAAGTACCTGGAGAGGGACGGCACACCGAAAAACGCCAAGAAGTAGCCGGAACTCGGCCATGGCCCGCCCAGCGTCGAGTCGTCGCATGGCGGTCAGCTACACTGGAGCAGTCCCGTCCGGAGGTTCCATGCTTCGTGCCACGCTGCT
>CAIXHJ010000455.1 GCA_903919165.1 uncultured Holophagaceae bacterium | reverse complement strand
GGGCCCATCCTAGAGTACGCGTTGAGAAGCGAGGGTCTGCCCGCGCCTTACTTCCCGAAGCGCTTGCTAATTTCGCTCCACTTGATGTTCTCGACGAATGCATCGAGGTACTTCGCGCGGGCGATGCCGTAATCCACCATGAACGCATGCTCCCAGCTGTCCAGCACCACGAGCAGGTCCTGCTCGATGGGCAGGCCCAGGTGATGCTCAGCCACGAAGTAGGTGTGCAGCTTGCCGTCGCGGCGGTTGCGGGTGAGCAGGGCCCAGCCGGGGCCGCCCATGGCCGTGGCCTTCAGGTCGGCGATGACCTTGGCCTGGCCGCCAGCGGCTTCCAGGGCGGCCTTCAGGCCGCCGTTGATGTCGTTATCGGCGCCGAGGTTCTCGAAATAGAGCTCGTGCAGGAAGGAGCCGTTGAAGGCCACGGCCTCGCGACGCTTCAACTCGCTGAAATCGTTGAAGGAGTAGTTGGGCTTGCTGTTGTCTGCGGTTGCGAGCTTCTCCTCAATCTCATTCAGCTTGGTGATGTAGCCCTTGTAGAGGGTGAAGTGCTGGTCGAGCTGGGCGTCGCTGAGCCCTTTCAGGGCGCCACCCTTCAAGTGGTCATAGGACTTGGCAGTGTAGGCCATGGTCATCTCCTCAGGTGCGCAAGGCGCGGAACAGTAGTTTACCAAAAAAGTCAGAATTAGAAAATGTCTCTATCCGAGCCTCCGGAGTTCCAAGCCGCTTCCCTTCCAGATCAGTCCTCCAGAAGGCTGCGAAGCATCCAGGCGTTCTTCTCGTGGATCTGCATGCGCTGGGTGAGGAGGTCGGCGGTGGGTTCATCCCCCACCTTATCCACCAGGGGAAAGATGGATCGGGCGGTCCGGACTACAGCCTCCTGGCCTTCGACCAGTTCCCGGATCATGGCGGTGGCTTTGGGTACGCCCTTGGGCTCGGGGATGCTGGAGAGCCTTGCGAACTCCGCATAGGTGCCGGGGGCGGGGTAGTCCAGGGCACGGATGCGCTCGGCCACCAGATCCACAGCAAGGGCCAATTCGGTGTACTGCGTTTCGAAGAGCAGGTGCAGGGTCTGGAACATGGGACCCTTCACGTTCCAGTGGAAATTGTGGGTCTTGAGATAGAGGGTGTAGCTGTCTGCCAGCAGACGGGAAAGGCCGTCGGCGATGGCTTTGCGATTCTCGGCGGGAATTCCGGTGTTGATGTCCATGGAGGCTCCTCAGGAAGGCCAAGCCACCCAGGCGGCGGGCGCAGGCCAGCGGCCGGGAGCTTCGGCGTGTTTGGAGACGAGGGCGGCGATCTGCTTGCCGTCCGGAATGAGGTAGCGCAGGGCCAGCACCGAAGGCAGACGGTCATCCGGTCCGGCACTGCCGCGGTCCACAGCGGGTTCCACCATCGATCCGTCAGTAAGTTCCAGCCTTAGCTGGCCCGGGAAATCGTGCAGGGCCGCGAGGCGGCGATCCCGCACGGCATCCGGGAAACCCAGCATCAACGTAGCGGCAATGCTGCGGCCAGCGGCCTCGCGACATGGGGCAAGCACGGCGAAGGAGGCGCGAGCCTCGGCCAGTTCCTCAGCATCCACCGTTTCAGGCGTCTGGCCCTCGGCCCAGAGCGTCTCAAGGACCTGATCCTCGACGCTCTCTTCAGTTTCAGGCTGAAATGTGATGCCCTCGGCCAGATCGAGGCGCAGGGCCGCTTGGCGGGTCAAAAAGGCTTGCCTTGCCAGGTAGCGGCCACGTTCGGTGGCGGGGTCAAAGGTCAGGAGCATGGGTATCTCAGATGTGCTTGGCGATGTCGGCGTCTGGGGCGGCGATGGCGCCGGATTGGAGCCTCGTCAGCGCGTCCTGGAAGCGGCCTGCGTGGAAGCGCTCCACCTTGGCAAGGGTTTCAAACCAGGCCGCGATCTCGGTGTAGCCCTCCACCCGGGCCAGACGAGCGAATTCGGGATACATGTCCGTGTACTCATAAGTCTCACCGGCGACCGCGGACTTCAGGTTGGTCAGCGAATCGCCCAGGGGCAGGCCCGTGGCGGGGTCGCCTGCCTGCGCGGCCAGGAACATGAGGTGCTTCAGGGCGTGGCCCGTCTCGCCGTCGGCACTGTGCTTGAAGAGCCCGGCCACTTCCGGCAGGCCCTCTTTTTCTGCGACCTGGGCCATCCAGGTGTAGCGGCGGTTCGCCTGACTCTCGCCGGCGAAGGCGGCTTTGAGGTTTTGGTGGGTCTTTGAATCGATGAAGGCCATGGTTTCTCCTATGGGGCCGCGATCGGCGGCATCCAAGGTAGAGCCATCTCCATGCCAAAGCAATAAGTCGAATCATTGAATGGATTCTGAATTTCTATTGAACCTGGCCCCAGAAGATTCTCGACCGGTCGAGAGCTGGTATCGCGAAATAGCGAGAACCGAGGGTCAGCTCTACTTGTGGGAATCGCGCGAGGTCAGACTTCCGTGGAGCCGCCTTCTTCAGTGGGTTCTTCCGACTCTTCGGTCTCGGGTATGTCGTTACCCAGGGCGTCCTTCTTCAGGGCCTTCTTTTGCAATTTCTCTTCCTTCTTCTTCTGGCGGGCCAGATCCTTCTGCCGCTTTTCGAAGTTGTAGTTGGGCTTTCTTGCCATGGCGAATCCGATCACAAAAAGGTTGAAGCCGTGAAAGCCCCTTTCTGTAGTCTACCTTCTCGCCCGCCGGAGCGCCTGTATGAGGTCGTCCAGCCGCTGAAGAAAGGTCGAGTGGTCCCGGGGGCTGAAGGGCGGCGGGCCGCCACCCACCTCGCCCATGGCGCGAAGGTGAACCATCAATTCGCGGCCGGCCAGAGCATCGCCGATGGATTCCGGTGAGTAGACGCGGCCCTTCGCGTCCAGAGCCCGGGCACCCTTTTCCAGACAGCGGGCTGCCAGGGGGATGTCCGCAGTGACCACGATATCCGAGGTTGCGATCTGTTCGACGATCCAGTCGTCCGCACCGTCGAACCGGCCCTTGGCCACCACCACCGATTCGAACAGGGGATTCCGTGGGATCCGCAACGGCGAGTTGGAGACGAGAAGGGCCTTCAATCCATACCGCATCGCAACGCGGAAGATCTCCTCTTTCACCGGGCAGGCATCAGCGTCCACAAAGATCCGGATGGCCAGGGGCTGGGCGGGATCGACGATCATGCCCGCACCCAGGTACGAGTGAGGGCGTAGGAGCCAAGCCCCACCAGGATCCCCGCGAATACGTCGACGGCGAAGTGGGCCCGGAGGTAGACCACGGCTGGGAACATCAGGAGGGTGACGACCACCAGGACGGGCCAGACCTCTGGCAGCGACCGCCGTGCGTGCAGGGTAATGAGCAGCGCCACGGCGATGTGGGAGGAGGGGAAGGCACCCCCCCGGATTTCGCCAGGACCCGTGAGGAAGTACAGCAGGTGGTTGAACAGATATCCGTCGTAGAGTCGAGGACCCTGGTGGGGTGGAAACCAGAAGTGAGGACCCACAGTGGGGAAGAGCCAGAAAAAGGAGTAGCAGGCGAAGAAAGTGGCGGTGGTGGACACGAGGATGTGTTCAGCGGCGACATAGCCGCGCCGGAAGAGGACCCCCAGGAATGCCACGGGTACGAACAAGTAGTAGGCAAAGTAGGCGAAGCAGAACAGCTCGGACAGCCAGCGGAAGGGCAGGGCTGGCTGGAAGGCCAGGGAGGGCTGGCATCCGAAGACCCCCTGGTCCAGGCGCGTCAGGAGGCCATCCAGGGGTGCGGTGTGGAAGAGGGGCCACAAGTCCTGGACCTGGTGGTAGAAGGTCCAGTAGCAGAGCGGAACGAAGGCCAAGCGCAGGAAGGTCGGCAGCGAGGCGCGGGTGTCCCGGCTCCAACGGCGGAGGGCGGAGGCTGTAGCCAGGATGGCCAGGTCAAGGAGGGCCTGGCTACCCAAGCCGGGCAAGCCGCAGACCCAGCCCCAGCCCAGCATCAGGGCGCAGAGGCAGGCGTAGCCGGCCAGCCAGCGGTCCAGCGGGCGCCAAGGGCCCAGGGGGCCCTGGAGGCCGAAGGGGCGCGACCGCTCAAAGCCAGCCATGGTCCCGGTACCACCTGGCCGTGTGGGCCAGGGCCTCATCAAGCAGTGTCGTGGCCGTCCATCCCAGCATTCTGCGGGCCTTCTCGGGGCTTGCCACCCAGGCGGGGGCCAGTATCTCCTCCACTTTCTGGGCACTGAAGATTCCGGGCCGCCCCCGCAGGCGGGAGGCGGCATCCGCTAGGCGGCCCGCCAGGCGAAGGACGTCTTCGGGCAACGGGATCACCCGGCCCCGCCGCCCCAGGGTTCGGGCGATGCGACGGCCCAGATCCGCCCAGGTCACCGCCTCCAGGTTCACCAGGGGGATGATTTCGCCCGAAGGCACAGGCGCCTCGGCCGCGCGAAGCAACCCCTCGGCCAGGTCCGGCGCGAAGATGATGGAG
>CAIXHJ010000454.1 GCA_903919165.1 uncultured Holophagaceae bacterium | reverse complement strand
GACGTAGCGGGTGAGCTTGTCGTCCGTAAGCAGATCCTTTGGCGCAAGTGAGCTTCCCTGGGGTTGGGGTGCCTCAGCCAGCTGCCGGGCCGCGGCCACCTCTGGAGGGACCTCCGATTTTCGACCGCAGGCGGTCCCGAACAAGAGCAGGGGCAGGACGAGAAGGACCGTCTTCATGGCATCTCCCAGGAGGGTTGCCCCCGGCATACGCCCTTGTCAGATCCCTGTCAATAGCCTACCTCATTATCCTCAGCCGGACGTGGCGCTCGTCATCGGCGCCAAGGAGTGGATAGAACATTCAAATGTCCCGAATGACAAGTCGGAGCCTCCCACAGGAAAAGGATCAGGGCCTTCGGGCCTCGTACAGTTCCCGGGTATTGATCTCCTGCATGTGGCGGGTGATGCTCTCGCCGTAGGGTTCGCTGGTGATCTTGGTCCCGTCGGCCGTATAAAGTCCGGATGCGCTTCCGCGGACATATCCGGAGGCCCCGGCAAGGTAGTCGAATTCGCCCATGATGGTGCGGGTGGTCTGGTAGGAAATGTAGTCCTGGACGCGGCCCCGCTCCATGAAGCCCTCCAGGTTCTCGCGGCGCATCTGCTCCGAGTTCCTGGCGATCTGGTTGCTCAGATTCCGCAGGCCCGCGTAATAGTTCCGGAGGTTGTCCGCCATGCGCTTCCCGGCCATCTCCTGGTTCAATTGGTAGGAGCCCATCACGGCGGCCAGGGTGGGCAGCGCGGCTTCAAAGGCTTCCTGCGGGGCCATGATGGTGAAGTGCCAGAGGTGCCAGGAAGCCCTCATGGCATCCCCGGAGCAGCCGCCGGTGGTGAAGCCGCGGTAGTTCCTGCCCTTCACCAGGCAGGTGTAGCCGAAATCCTCCACGGCCACGGGTCGCAGGGGACCCGCGAAACTCCGCATCGTCTGCAGCAGGTCCTGGCGTTGCTTGATGAACTGGAACTCGAATCGGGTCGCCTGCCCCGTCTGTTCTGCGGAGTACGCGAAGGCGCTTGATGGAGCGCGGAACTCCGAGGCGAGCACACCCGGCACACCCCTGACGAAGTAGCGGGGGGCGACGAATTCGGCTCCGCTCACCATGAAGTAGAGCCGCTGGCCCGGGTCGGTGACGATGCACGCACCCTTCCCGAGGTCTGCGATCTTCCAGTCGGCCGGCGCGCTGAGCCTCGCCCAGCCGCTGGCAAGCTGCCTGGGGACCAGGGGAGCCTGACCCACGGGGCTGGGTTCGGCCATGCCTGCGCCTCCCTCGTCGAAGCTGAAGATCCCCTTGGCCACCCGAAGGTTGGCCAGGGTCTGGAGCAGGATGGGGGCGGATTCGGCCAGGCGCCCGTCATCCGCCTCGATCCGCTGGTCCAGGATCAGGCCACCGCCACAGGCAACCAGGCTCCGGAACTGCCGCTTGTGCCCCTGGGAACCCAGGAAACTCCCCTCGAAAACCACCACGGTCTTGACGCCGGCGGGCTTTCCTTTGGCATCCAGGACCTTCAGGTCCTGCCTTCGGGCCATCGGGAGAAGTTTGAATTCTCTCGACTGGCGGGACAGGTCTTCCACGACCTGTCGGATCATCGCGACGGCATTCTGCCCAGGCGGGGTCGCGCCATGCATAGACCTCAACAGGCATCGGCCACTGGGGTCCGCCACCGTGAATCCCCACATCCTGGGGCGGTCCTGGTAGGTCTCACTCACCTTCCAGCCGGTGGGCTTCAGCAGCGTGAACGCATAATGCTTGGAGACATAGGGCTCCCACGACTGGGAGGCTTCGCCAGGCCAGGCGGCCCCGAGACCGAACCATAGGAGTGCCAGGGAAAGGATCCGCGCATTGAGTCCGCTTGCCATTTCGCCTCCCTGGGGTTCACCCGCTCGAGGAGTCCATCAGCCCGGATCACAAGTCGTCATCAATTGTAGGGCTCTGCCAATAGGCGTCCATTTGAAAGAACGGATTTTCGCGTGCAAGCATGCACTCCAGGGCCCCCGGCTTGGCCGGCATCTTTCACGAGGGAATCGTCGCCACCCGGTCACAGCGTTGCGCCGCGGCACCCGAACTGGGTAAATAGGGCCTGCGACCTGGTGAAGGATACTTCCTCTTGAAGCTCATGATCGTCGGCGCGCTGGCCGCCTTGTTCTTCAGTACCACCTTCGTCCTCAACCGCGCGATGAGCCTGGGGGGCGGACACTGGTTCTGGACGGCTGCCCTGCGCTACGCCTGGATGATCGGCTTCTTGTGCGGCGGTTACATCCTGCTCGGCCGCGGCCGCGCCTTGGGTGGCGTCTTTCGTCTG
>CAIXHJ010000453.1 GCA_903919165.1 uncultured Holophagaceae bacterium | reverse complement strand
TTCGCGGAAAGTCGTGAAGCCAAGCAGGCCAAGGACATCTGCGAAGCCGAGCAGAAGACCGGCATCGGCCGCACCGCCCCTGCCTTCGGCCTTAAGGCCCTGAACGACCCGAAGACGATCTACACGGTGGACAGTTTCAAGGGCCGCTATGTCCTCCTAGATTTCTGGGCCACCTGGTGCCCGCCTTGTCGCGCGGAGATGCCGAACATGCATGCCGCCTGGGCCAAATTCAAGGGCAAGCCCTTCGACATCCTCTCCCTCTCCTTCGACCGCAAGGTCGAACACATCGCGCCCTTCCGCGCCGAACCAGCCACACCCATGCCCTGGAAGCATGCCTTCATCGAGGGCGGGTTCCAGAACCCCCTCAGCGAAGCCTACGGCGTGAAGGGCATCCCCAAGCCCGTACTCATCGGGCCCGACGGCAGGATTGTGGCCAGCGGCTCGGACCTGCGCGGGGAAAACCTGGTGAAGACCCTGGCGAAGTTCCTGGGGAACTGACGCTGCCAGGTGCGGGGAGGCCCCCTGCCGAAGTCACAGGAGCAAGACCAAGCCAGAACCATGTGCCGCGATGCTTCACCGTTGACAAATAAAGACCCACTGGTCATGTTTTCGGTGTCCGGCACGTCCCGGGAAGGGGGTCCGATGGTCGGTTCCAGAAAATCGATCGCCTTGAAAGACTTCTTCCTGGTCACCGCCTTGATGCTTTGGGTTCCTCTACTGAGGGGCCAGGGCCTGTCACCTGGATCCGTCCAGTCGGACGAGCGATACGTCGGATTCAGTATCGCCAGCATCCGTTCTGAGGCGCCGATGGAGGCCGCCGGTCCGAAGGTGGCCTTCAGCACCGGCAGCTTCTCCGCCTTCGTAGGTGTGAAGTGGGGACGCATGTGGGGGGCCGAACTCAGCCTGGACGCCTACGGCAATTTCCCCATCAGTGACGGGATCACCACCTGGCAGCGCGATGTCACCACGTCGACCGTCTCTGGACTCGTCCGGTTTCCCCTGGGCGGGCTATTGTCACTCTATGGCAGAGTGGGCGTGGCCTACTGGTCCGCCACCCAGGGGAGCAGTGGGGACAACCTGGTCCTGGCCTCTGCAAGCCACACGGGCAGCGGGGTGACCCCCCAATTCGGCGTCGGTCTGACCCTGGACCTTGGCCGTCGCTGGAGTGTGCGATTTGAAGGTGGCGCCCTCGTGAAGGTGCTCGATGCCCGGGTCACCCGGGTTGGCGGAGGGCTGGCCTACCACTTCTGATGCATGATGGGCCCAGGCGAGGAAACGAAGTCACTTGCCTTCGAGCCACGCCCTCATGGTCTCGGGTTTCTGGAAACCCAGGATCCGCCTCAGTTCCCGGCCCTCGGCATCCAGCAGAAGGACCGTGGGATAACTGCGGATCTGCAGCTTGGTGGCCAGGTCCTTCCGCTTCGCGTCGGTGTCGATGCGGATGGCCACGGCATTCTGGGCGATCCACTGTTTCACCCCCACGTCCGGCCAGGTCTTTTCGTCCAGCTCCTTGCACTGGGCGCACCAGTCCGCATAGATGTCCACCAACACGAGCCTGCGTTCTGCCTTGGCCTTGGCGAGGGCCCCTTCAAGGTCCTGCTCCAGCCAACCGGCGTGCTCCTCTTTCGCTGCCGCGGCGATACCACCTCTCGGCAAGAGATCCACCCCCAGGAAGGACTCCACCGCCCGCAGTCCCAGCAGCACACCAACAGCCAGCAGCACGATCGCGAGGCCCTTCCGCAGCTGTCCCACCAGGCCCGCGGCCGCTTCGAAAGCGCCGAAAACCGCCGCGCCCGCCAGCATCACCAGGGTCCACATCCCTAAGTTGACCCAGGTCGGAACGACCAGCCGCAGGTTCCAGGCCGCGAAACCCAGCACCACCAGGCCCATGATGTGCTTGAAGCGGGTGAGCCATTCGCCGCTCTTCGGCAAGCCCGCAGAAAAGGTGCCCACGGCCAGGAACAGCACACCCATCCCCAGGGAGAACACGAAGAGCTGCAGCCCTCCGAGCCACACATCGCCCTGCTGGGCGATGCCCACCAGCACCGCGCCGATGACCGGCCCCACACAGGGCGCCGACAGCGGTCCCAGTACCAGGCCCATCAAGAACGCGCCGCCGAAGCCCTTCCGCGTGCCATCGCCCTGGAGTCTCAGCGCCAGAGAAGGCGGCAGGGCGATCTCGAAGGCGCCGAGAAGGGAAAGCGCGAAGGCCGCGAAGAGCAGCGATACCGGGATGAGGAAGGCCGGCTTCTGCGCGAAGGCCCCGAAGGCCGCGCCGCTCCTGGCCGCCAGGACACCCAGTGTCGTGTAGGTCACGGCCATGCCCAGGACGAGTAGGGCAGACAGGAGGAAACCGCGGGCTTTGCCGCCGCCTTTGGCCCCCACGATGGCCATGGTGATGGGAATCATCGGATAGACGCAGGGCGTCAGCGAGGCCCCCATGCCCGCCAGGAAGACCAGCAACAAGGGGAGAAGCAGACTGGATCGGGGGGCTGGCATGGGGGGCACTGCCACGGGCGCCGCGGAAACCTCGACCTTCGGCGTTTCCACTGCTTTTTCTAACGGCAGTACCGGCAGCTTCTCCGCCGGTGTTGCCGCAGGAATCTCCACCGCCTTCACCTCCAGCGGCCGCGTGGTCGGCGGGTAGCAGACGCCACCCTCACCCTCGGTGCAGGGCTGGTAGGTCACCTGGAGGGTCACCACACCGCTGAGGCCATCGCCGCTCACGGGCACTTTCACCGAGCCGTGCCAGATGCCATCGCCGAGTTCATCCTTGGCCGTGGTGGGCGGCAGCTTGCCCATCTTCAGGGTGCCGGGACCCGCCATCTTCGCGATGTCCATGAAGGAGGCCTTCAGGTGCGCTCCTGCCGGAACGGTCAACACCACGGCGCCCTTCTCGAAACGAAGAGACACATCTTTTACCGGGTCAAAGCTGGGATTCGCCCGCTGGGCCCAGGCCGTCACCGCGAGGCTCAGGCTCAGGAAGAACGGGGTCATGGCTCGCATGGGGACTCCGGGCCGGAATCTTCCAGTCTAGCCCTTCCAGACGAGGCGGCCGGAATCCTTTCCGCTAGCCTGGATCCATGCGTACTGTGATTCCCTTTCCATGGTTCGAGCCGCTTCTGGCGCGGCTCCGCGAGCACCTCGCGTCGGAACCGTTTCATCGAGATGCGGCCCACGATCTGGGGCACATCCTGCGGGTGGCGCGGCTGGCCCACCGGCTGGCGAAGAAGGAGGGCGCGGACCCGGAGGTCTGCGTGGCCGGAGCCCTCCTGCACGATCTGGTCTACCGGCCCAAGAACCACCCGGAATCGCCCATGACGGCCCAGATGGCCGCGGACCTCGTGCCCTGCTGGTGCGAGGAGACGCTGGGACTCGAAACCCGCGCCGAGGCCATCACCGCCGCCGTGGCCAGCCACAGCTGGAGCGGTGGCGGCACGCCCGCCAGCCTGGAGGCCGCGGTGGTGCAGGACGCGGACCGGCTCGAAGCCATGGGCGCCATTGGCGTGGCGAGGGTCTTCGCCACGGGCGCCAGCTTCGGCGCGGAGCTGTGGCACCTGGAGGATCCTTGGGCCGAGGGCCGCGATCTGGATGACAAAACATGGAGCCTTGATCACTTCAAGAGGAAGCTCCTCAAGCTCGATGCCGAGATGAAGACTGCCTCGGGACGGTACCTGGCGTTGGACCGGCAGCGCACCATGCTCACCTACCTCGAGGCCCTCCGATCCGAACTCTCTGCCGACAGCTGACAGCCGAAAGCCGATAGCTGACCGCTATACTCGAGTATGGCCTTCACCCTCTCCCTCCATCGCGCCTTCGTGGCGGACCACTTCCATGACCTTCCTGGCTTCCAGGAGGAGCGCCATGGACACAACTGGGAGGTGGTGGCCGCTGTGGAGTGCGTTTCCGAGGCGGAGGAACCCGCCTTTGCCGCAGCCCTGGACGCCTGGGTGGATTCCATCGACTACCACCTGCTGAACGACCTTCCCCCCCTCGCCGGACGCAACCCCACCGCAGAAGTCCTTTCCGAACTTGCTTTTCACCACCTGCAAGGCGCGGCCTTGCAGCCCCGTTGGGTGAAGATCCGTGAAAAGGCCAATTACTGGGCACTCTGCCGTGCTCCGGAAACGCCATGAAGGGTCTCCGGGCCGGGCTGGCCCTGCTGCTGCTGCTGACGGCCTGTGGGCGGAAAGAACCTTCCGAGGGGGTGTCCCCTCCAGCCTCCCCGCTGACCGCCCCCCTCCCGCCCTGGTCCTGGCATCCCGTCGGCAGCCTGGCTGTGGTGGAAGGCGAGGTCCCCGAGCCCACAGAACTCATCCTGGAAGGCCGCTCCATCCGGGAGCACCGCTTTGCCGAGCAGGGACCCGTGCGCTGGGAGTTCTTCCGTCCACCCCCAGGCGAGTCGGCCGTGCTTCGCACCGACGACGGCCGGGTGCTGGCGCGGTTTGAATTCTCGCTGCCGACCGAGCGACCGAAGGTCACACGCGAGACCTCTCGCCTCGCCCAGAGGCCCGAACCCCTCGCGGTCGCCACGCCGGAGGCCGCGCCCAGACCCATTCCCGAACCTCCCGCCCCGAAGACTCATGCCGAAACCCGGTTGGGGAATCTGCCTGTCCAAGCGATCCCTAAACGAAAGCCCCTTGCCCTGCCTGCGCCCATGACCGAAGGACCAGTCCCCTGGCATTCGGCCGAAGCCTCGCTTCGAAGGCCGCTCCTTCTGCCGGCGCCTCTTCCCGAACCACCGCTCGCGAAAACCCGGGCCGAGGCACGGTTACAGAATCTGCCCGTCCAGGCGATACCCGAACGGAAGCCCCTTGCCTTGCCGGCGCCTATACCCGAAGGGCCAGCTCCGAGGCCGCCCGCTGACGCCTCGCTCCGACGACAGCCCCTTCTGTCGACGGCCCTTCCCGAACCGCCGCCTCCGAAAACCCGGGCCGAGGCACGGTTGCGGGACCTGCCCGTCACGCCGATTCCGGACCGGAAAACCCCGGCCATGCCCAGCGCGGCCGCCACCCCCATCGAGCTGTCCCGTCGCGCGTCTACCTTGGTTCCGGTCCTGGCTGAGCCGGCGGTGCCTCGCCCCGCGACCCCCCTGCCACCTCCCGTCTCGTTGGCCGCTCCGGTTCTCCTGAAAGGCGCCCCCTCCGCCTGGCCTGGCATGGGCGAGGCACTGAACCTCACCCGGGCTCCCGGAGGGCAGAAGCGCATCCTGCTCAGCTTCGATGGTGGTTCCAGTGCTGAGGTCGCCACCGAGGTGCTCGACCTGCTGAAGGCCCGCGGCGTGCAGACCACCCTCTTCCTCACGGGCGCCTTCATCCAGCGATACCCGGCCCTCGTCAAGCGCATGGCGGCCGAGGGACACGAAATCGGCAATCACACCATGAACCATCCCCACTTCGCACCGGGTATGAAGCGCGATCCCAAGTGGACCCGGGAGCGCGTGCAGCGCGAACTGCTCGAGGCCGACGCGGCCCTGGTGCGCCTCCTCGGGCGGCCCATGGACCCCTACTGGCGGGCGCCCTACGGTGAGCACACGGCGGAAATCCGCCGCTGGGCCGAGGAACTGGGCTATCGTCACGTCGGCTGGAGCGAGGGCGCCGACACCCTCGACTGGGCCACCTCCAAGGACCGCCGGCTTTACAGGACCGGCGACGCCATCGTCCAGCGGCTCCAACAGCGCCTGGGCCGCGACGGCGATGGGCTCATCGTGCTCATGCATCTGGGCTCGGCGCGGGAACTGGGCGATCGTCCCACGGCTGGCCTCGGCGCCTTCATGGACCGCGCCCGAATGGAGGGTTGGACCTTTGTATCCGCCGGCACCATCCTGCGTGACCTCGGGAAACCCGTCTGGAACCCCCATCAGCGGCTTGCCCTGCTGAGCGGGTCCCTTCCGCAGGGCCGCTGAAGCCGCACTCGCTGGGCTACACTGTGGGATCACACCATGGAGGCGATTTGCAGGGGGTCGGCCGCTGGATGCTGAGGGCCGTGCTGGGTTTCGCGGCCCTGCTGCTGCTGCTCTCCCTGGGCAGCTTCCATCCCCTGGATCCCCATCCCTTCACACAGGGAGCCACCGTCGCCCCCGTGCAGAATCTCTGCGGCACCGTGGGCGCCACCCTGGCGGGACTGCTGCAGACCCTCCTGGGCGTCGGGGCCTGGATCGTACCGCCCTACCTGCTCTGGGAGGCCTGGCCCCGTGTCGGACGCCACTGGCCCGACCGCCTGGCCTGGCTGGGACTGGCGCTATCCTTCTGGACCGCCTTGGGCGCTTTCGGCGACCGCGTTTGGATCGGGCTGCCCGAAGGAGGGGTCCCCACCTATCGCTGGGGCGGCTGGATCGGAAGCGCGATCTGGCCGTTGGAACGCCACTTCCTGGGACCGGTGGGACTGCCCCTCCTGCTGGTCGTCCTGATGCTGATCTGCGCCCTTGTGCTGGCGCCCGTGCTGACCCGCGGACTGGGCCGCCTCCTCACGCGCTGGCTCGGCGAAAGGGCCTGGCCCTGGATGAAGCCCATGCCGGCGAAGGGTTTCCAGCATTTCCTGACCATGGTGAAGCGGCCCTTCCTTCGGGGACGCGACCCGAATCAGGTGGAGATCGACGCTGGAGATGCCATCGCCCTTCAGGCTCTGGCCCTTCGCCAGCAGGCCCTCGAAGGCCAGCGCGAGGCCCTCCTGAAGGCCGAGTTGGAAACCGCCGACGCCAGGAAGAAGCGGCCCATGATCAAAGCCGAGGACCTGCTGCCTCCCATCCAGTCCATGAATCTGGATGCGACCTCGGCCGTCATCGAGGCCCAGGTCCTTCCCGCCGCGGGCCCCGTGGCCACCGGAAACGAACCCACGCCCCCTTTCCGCACGAAACTGCTGTCGCAAGCCCCGCCCGCGCCCGTGGCCAAACCCACCGTGGCCCGTGCCCGGGTGGTCAAGGACCGCTTCGGGCGCGAGATCGTCCAGCCACCCCTTCCACTGACGGAACCCACGCCCTCGAGGCCGCTCCCACCCCTGCCTCCGGATCCGCCCAGGCCCTCGGTCACCGAGCGCGAGACCCTGCCTCCGCGCCGCCTCTTCGATCCACCGGGCCAGCACGCCAAGATCGACCTGGCCATGCTGGCGGTCATCAAGGAACGGATTGGACAGAAGCTGGCCGAATTCAAGATCAAGGGCGTGGTCACCGGCATGCAGCCCGGCCCCGTGGTCACGGTCTTCGAGTTCCAGCCGGACGCGGGCATCCCGCTTTCCCGCATCCTGGGCATGGAGGAGGACCTCGCCCTGGCCCTGCAGGCCGAGGCCGTACGCATGGACCGGATTCCGGGCAAGAACCTGGTGGGCATCGAGGTGCCCAATCCGCAGCGCGAGATCATCACCTTCCGCGAGGTCATCGACAGCCCCGCCTTCCGCGATGCTGGGGGTCTGCTGCACCTCGCCCTGGGCAAGGACATCGCCGGCAGGCCCGTGGTGGCGGACCTCAACAAGATGCCCCACCTGCTCATCGGCGGCAGCACCGGCAGCGGCAAGAGCGTGGGCGTGAACGCCATGATCTGCTCCTGCCTCGTGCGCGCCATGCCCAACGAGGTGAAGCTCATCCTGGTGGATCCCAAGATGGTGGAGCTGGGCGTCTACGAGGACATCCCGCACCTGTGGGCCCCGGTGGTGACGGACATGAAGGAGGCCGGCCGCGTCCTCAAGTGGGTGGTGGCCCAGATGGAAGACCGCTACCGGCGCCTGGCCCTGCTCAGCGTGCGCGATCTGAAGGGCTTCAACGCCAAGCTCGCGGATGCGGGCGGTTCCATGGACCTCACGGACCGGACGCCCAATCCCCGCTGGCCCGACCGACCCTCCGTCCTGGAGCCCCTGCCCTACGTGCTGGTGGTGATCGACGAGCTGGCCGACCTCATGATGGTCGCCCGCAGCGAGGTGGAGGACAGCATCGCGCGCATCGCCCAGAAGGCCCGAGCCGTGGGCATCCACCTGATCCTGGCCACCCAGCGGCCCAGTGTGGACGTGGTCACCGGCGTCATCAAGGCCAACCTGCCCAGTCGGCTCAGCTACCGGGTGCGCACCAAGATCGACAGCCGCACCATCCTCGATTGCAGCGGCGGCGAGCAGCTGCTGGGTGCCGGGGATGCGCTCTTCCTTCCCAGTGGCGCCAGCCATCCGAAACGCATCCACGCGCCCTTCCTCAGCGAAGCGGAGACCCTGCGCCTCGTCACCTGGCTCCGCGAACGGGGGCGGCCCGACTACAACCAGGCCCTCATCAGCGCCATGGAGACCGAAGAAGAAACGGCCTTGCTGGATGACCCGGACATGACCGAAGTCGACGACATCTACGTCCGCGCTCTCGCCGTGGTGAAACGCGAACGCAAGGCGAGCACCAGCCTGCTCCAGCGGAAGCTGAACCTCGGATATGGCCGGGCCGCCCGCCTGATCGATCGCATGGAGGAGGAGGGCATCGTCGGCCCCGACCGGGGCGCAGGCAAACCGCGGGAAGTCCTGATCGCGGCTGAATAGGAGCGCATGCGCGGGCCGCGTTCCCATGGCCAAAGGGCTGGAACGCCGAGGACACAGAGGAAAAGCAAAAAGCAAAAGCCATTTGAACCACCGATGAACACCGACCAACAGCTGATCAAGAAGAAGGCGTCAATGTGGGCGAGCCGCCTCCGACTGTCCGTGCAGGGATGGGTCGATGCCTCTCTCTGTCCTCTGCGTGATCCATACCAACGAGCGGTCATGACCTAAGAAAGGCTGTTCTCACCACGAAGACGGAAAGACCACGAATAACTACAAAGGCACTGGCATGGATTTTTTCTTCCCGTCTTCCTGTCTTCGTGGTGATTCTTTGCTATTGACAGTCCATTCGTATCAGTTGCCCTTGTCCGGGGATGGGCCTCGCTGTGCGGGATGGGC
>CAIXHJ010000452.1 GCA_903919165.1 uncultured Holophagaceae bacterium | reverse complement strand
GAGGCTCTCCGGCGCCTGCATCGCGTGCTGGCGAGGGGGATCGCATGAACGCGCTGCGCATCGGCCTCTTCGGGCGGGGGCGCCTCGGATCCGCCATCGAGGCCGAGGCCGGGGACGCCCTGTCCTGGCAGGTGGACCTGGGCGAGTCGCCCTCCGGGCCCGTGGATGTGGTCATCGACGCCAGCGTGGACGAAGCGGTGGAGGAGCACCTGGCCTGGGCCCTGGAGACGGGGACAGATCTGGTGATCGGCGCGACGGGATGGGTGATGCCGGACCTGGAAACCCGGGTCGCGGGTCGCATCGGCGTCCTGGTCTCCTCGAATTTCTCGCTCACAGTGGCGCTGATGGCACGCCTGTCCACGGTGCTGGGGCGCTTCGCAGCGCTGGATCCTGCCCGGGATCCCTACGTGATGGAGCACCATCACCGGCTGAAGGCGGATGCGCCCTCCGGCACGGCCAAGACCCTGGCGGCCGCCGTGATGGCGGGCTGCCCGCGAAAGACGGAGTGGACCCTCGCGACCCCGGCCCCCCACCAGCTGAGCGTGGGTGTCCTGCGGGCTGGTGCCGAATTCGGCACGCACACGGTAGGTCTCGATGCCCCGGCCGAAGTGCTGGAGCTGACCCATAAGGCCCGATCCAGGGCGCCCTTCGCCCAGGGGGCGCTGCAGGCCGCCCGATGGCTGCATGGGCGCAAGGGCGTGTTCACCATGGATGATCTGGCCACTGATCTGCTCGATCCCATGTTTGCTTTAGGAGGCAAACCATGAATTTGAATTTGTCCGGCCTCGCTGTCGCGTTGGCCACACCCTTCACCCTTTCGGGTGAGGTGGATCTCGCGGCCTTCAGGAAACTGGTCCGCCACGTGGTGGCTGGCGGCGTGGACACCCTGGTTCCCCTCGGAACCACGGGTGAGGCGTCCACCCTGCTCGATGCGGAACGGGACGCGGTCATTACCGCCTGCCTCGAAGAGAGCAGCGGTCATGCGGTGGTCGTCGGCACGGGCCACAATGCCACGCGCCAAGCTGCGGCCCTGACCAGGCGGGCCCAGGAACTCGGGGCCGCTGGTGCCCTAGTGGTGACCCCCTACTACAACAAGCCGAACCCCGACGGCCTGGTGGCGCACTACGCCGCCATCGCCGCGGCCGCGCCGGGCCTGCCCCTCATCGCCTACAACGTGCCTAGCCGGACGGGATTGAATGTCACACCCCAGGTGCTGGCGCGGCTGTGGGAGAACCCGCAGGTGGTGGCGGTGAAGGAGAGCAGCGGCAGTCTGGCGCAGATTGCCGAGGTGGCCCGGACCCTTCCCAGGGGCAAGACCCTCCTTTCCGGCGATGACAACCTAGCCCTGGCCGCCATCGCCGTGGGCGCCTCGGGTCTCGTGTCCGTGCTGGGCAACGCGCTGCCCCTGGAGACCGCCGCCATGATCGCCGCGGCCCGGCGGGGGAATGCCCTGGAGGCCCTGCGCCTTCACCAGCAGCTGCTGCCCCTGATGGATGCGCTGTTCCTGGAGAGCAACCCCATTCCCCTGAAGGTGGCCCTCAAGCTGCTCGGCATTGGCGAAGATGTCGTGCGCCTCCCCCTCGCGGCTGCTTCAGCGTCAACCCGCGCCCGCGTGGCCGAGGCCCTCTGCCTGTCTGCGGACGGCACCATTCCAGGAGTGAAGTGATGGTCGTTGATCTCGGTTCAATCCGTAGGTTCTTCGAGCGGGCCCCTGAGGCCCTGGCGGCCGATCCCCAGTCCCCCGCCATGCACCAAGTGTTGCTGGTGGCCCTGGAGACCGGCGCCGTCCGCGCCGCCGAGCGCCATGAGGACGGAACCTGGCAGGCCAACACCTGGGTAAAGCAGGCCATCCTCAGCGGCTTCCGGCGCACGAACCTGGTGGAGATGGCGGGCCCCGGCTTCCCCATGTTCGACAAGACCGCCTACCCACCCCGCCACTTCGGGCTGGAAGACGCGGTGCGCCTCGTGCCCGGCGGCTCAGCCGTGCGCCGCGGAGCCCACATCGCTCGCAGCGTGGTGCTCATGCCCCCGGCCTACGTGAATGTGGGCGCCTTCGTGGACGAGGGCACCATGGTGGACAGCCATGCCCTGGTGGGCAGTTGCGCGCAGATCGGCAAGCGCGTGCACCTCTCCGCCGCGGCCCAGATCGGCGGCGTGCTGGAACCCGCGGGCGCCCGCCCCGTGGTGGTCGAGGATGACGCCTTCGTGGGCGGCCTCGTGGGCCTGTTCGAAGGCATCGTGGTCCGGAAACGGGCGGTACTGGCCTCGGGGGTGGTCATCACCGGAAGCACGGTGATCTACGATCTGGTGAATGGCCGGGAACTGCGCCGGGAGGTGCCGGAAGGCGCCGTGGTAGTCCCGGGTTCCCGACCAGCTTCCGGGGCCTACGCCAAGGCTCATGGGCTCCACCTGGCGGCCCCCTGCATCGTGAAGTACCGCGATGACAAGACCGACGCGGCCACGGCTTTGGAACAAGCCCTCCGATGACCTGGAAGGCACCAGCCACTCGCCTTTCCCTCCTGAGGCCTTCGCCCATCCGGGCCATCACCGATGGCACGCCGATCGGGGCCATCCCCCTCGGCCTCGGGGAGCCCACCTGGGACCTGCCGGAGGTGGGGCGCAAGGCTCTGCTGCGGGAGCCTGGCCCCTGCGGTTACGTGCCCCATGCGGGCCTCACCGAGCTGCGCAAAGCCGTAGCCGCCTTCCACGGCGCCCACCTGGATGAAGTGCTCATCACCACGGGCTCCCAGGGTGCACTGTTTTCCCTGTTCCAGGCCTGGGTGAACCCCGGCACCAAGGTGCTGGTGCCCGATCCGGGCTTCGTGGCCTATCCGGCCCTGACCCTCATGGCCGGGGCCGAGCCCGTGGCCTACCGGCTGTCCCAAGACCGCTTTCGTTTGGATGCCGACGCCCTCTTGAAGGTGCTGGAGGCCACACCGGATGCATCCGC
Source organism: uncultured Holophagaceae bacterium (assembly GCA_903919165.1). Classification (GTDB taxonomy): domain Bacteria; phylum Acidobacteriota; class Holophagae; order Holophagales; family Holophagaceae; genus Geothrix. The sequence continues at coordinate 3,726 of CAIXHJ010000452.1, read as the reverse complement.
GGTGATCCTCAATCTGCCCTCCAACCCCACCGGTGGTGGTGGGGATCTGCACTCCCTGCGCCGCGTGGCGGAGGCCTGCACGGCCCGGGGCGTACTGCTCCTCTCCGACGAGGTCTACCGCGACCTGCACTTCGGCGTGCGGGCCCCGAGCCTGCGGGATGTCACCGATCGCGGCGTAGTGACCAGCTCCGTGAGCAAAGGCTGGGGGGCGCCGGGCCTGCGCGTGGGCTGGGCCGTGGGCGATCCCGCCTGGCTGGCGCCCGCCCGTGTGGTGCATGGCTACGCCGTCACCGGTACCGCCACGCCCGCCCAGTGGGCCGCGCTGGCCCTCATCGAGAACTCGGACACGGTGCTGGCCGAAGCCCGCGCAGCCGTACAGCTGCGCTGGGAGGCCCTGGCCTCGGCCCTGCGCGAGGAACTGGGCCAGGTCGTGACGCCGCCCGATGGCACCTTCTACCACTTCATGCCCCTGCCGCCCTCGGCCCACGCCGATCCCCTGGCCTTCGCCCTCAAGCTGCGGGACGAGGCCAAGGTCGTGCTCATCCCCGGCCTCGCCTTCGGCAAAGGCGGCCGAGGCCACGCCCGCCTCAGTTTCGCCGCCACGCCGGAGCAGCTGCGCGAGGGCGTGCGACGGTTGGCGCCTTACTGGAAAGGCTGATCAGGCTTTCTTTACTCTGTGTTTTCTGCAGTGAATCGACCTTATGAATAACCTCTTCGCCTTCGACGACGCCACCTGCCGCCACTTGGCGGAGAAGCATGGCACGCCCTGCTTTGCATACTCGGGCGCGGCGGCTGAGGCGCAGTTCACGGCGCTACGCACGGCGCTGTCCTCGCGGGTCCGCCTCGCCTACGCGGTGAAGGCCAATCCCCATCCAGGCATCTTGGCCCGGTTCGCCTCGCTGGGGGCCAGCTTCGACTGTGCCTCCATCGGGGAGCTGATGCGAGTGGACGCGCTCCTGCTTCCAGTCGGGCGCACCTTTTTCGCCGGTCCCGGCAAGCGGGAGACGGAGCTGCGCAAGGCCCTGGCCATGGGCGTGCGCGTGCAGGCGGAGGGCTTCGAGGACCTGGCCCGCCTCGACGCCCTGACGGACCGCGAAACCGCCGTGAACCTGCGGGTGCATCCGGCCTTCGAGATCGATGAAGGCAACCGCATCATCGGCGGTAGTGGACCCTCCGCTTTTGGCGTGGACGAGGAGGACGTGCCGGCCCTGCTCCAGCGGGCGGCGGACCTGCGGCACGTCCGCATCCGGGGCCTGCACGTCTTTGCCGCCAGCAACCAGCGGGACGCCTCCAAGCTCTCGGCCATCCATGGCGTTGTGCTGGAGTTGGGGAAGCGCCTGTATGACACCCACGGCCTGGCCTTCGAGCAGATCGACCTGGGCGGCGGCCTGGGCATCCCCTATGCGCTTGAGCAAAATCCCCTGGACGTGAAGATGATTGGACAGGGACTGTCCAATCTTCTGGCGGCGCATCCCTGGTTCACCGGCGAGCTGATTCTGGAGCCAGGCCGCTTCCTGGCGGGCCCCTGTGGTGTCTACCTGGCGCGGGTGGTGCGCATCAAGGAAAGCCGCGGGACCCGTTTCGCCATCCTGGAAGGCGGCATCAACCACCTGATCCGCCCACTGCTGACGGGCGAACCCTTCCCGGTGAAGGTTGTGGGCAAGGGTGAAGGCGACCTTCCCTACACGCTGGCTGGACCCCTCTGCACCAGCCTCGACCGTCTTGGCGACGTGTGCCTGCCGGAGCTGGCCGCTGGAGACCTGCTCGCCTTCGGGTCCACCGGCGCCTATGGCCTGAACGAAGGCATGACCCACTTCCTGAGCCATCCCGTGCCGCCGGAGGTCTGGGTAAACTGAGGCATCAACCCAGCAGCACAATCCACGATCCCTGCTGGTTCTTGGGCAGGGCCTTGACCTTTTCGAGAAGCATGAGGCGGGCCTGCCAGGTCTTGTCGCCGGGGAAGAGGGCGCGCCCCCGCCGCAGATCCTCCCGGGCTTCATCCCACTTGGCCTGGCTCGCGTGGGCAGAGCAGAGGGCGAGCTGCAGGCGGCCCGCTCGGACCCGGAGCTCCGCATTGGCGGGTTGGGCCCGGAGGAGGGCGTCGATCACCTTGAGGGCAGCTTCAAGATCGCCATTCTGGAGGTGCTTCTGGAACTCGGGCAGGCTGGCCCCGGTGACCCCGCCTGCGAGGCCTGTGCGGGCCTTTTCCAGCAGCTGGGCACCCGCCGCGTCACCTGGATTCCGTCCGACCAGGGTCTCGGCCCGGAGGTAGGCGCGGAGGGGATCGGTGCCCAGCGAGGCCTCCGCTTCCTCGCGGATGGCTGCAGGGGATTCGGTGAGATCCGGAGTTTGGGCCTGTTGGGCCACGGGAGCCACGGCGGCGGTCCGGGCGGCGCGGACCTCTTCCTTCAGTTCCTGGTCCTTGCGGTAGCTGTGCATGGCGCCGAAGCCGAGGATCAGGACGAGGATGCTGCCACCCGCAATGGCAAGGATTCTGGGATTCTTCAGCCAGGGCATCTGATCCACGGCCTCGTGAAGGCGGTCCGGCAGGGAGGGACCCTCTCGCGGGGTCGGCGTGGCCTTGAGCAGGGCGGCTGGAGGTTCGACACCCTGCGGCTCAAGGGAGGCCGGGGATTCCTCCATGGCCATGGCGATGCGACCCTGGGCATCCAGGGCGAGGACAGGGGCCTGGGTCTGGCGAGCGTCCGGGGTGGGGTGGCCGCTGGGTTTCCGGCACCGCTCCAGACCCTGCAGGGCGCTGGCGTTGCCGGGATCCAGGCTCAGGGCCAGTTGAAAGGTGAAGGCGGCTTCTTCGTGGCGCTGGAGGGCGAGCAGGTGCTCGGCCTGCCGGAGCTTCAGCTCCAGAGTCTCCGGTCCGGGCATGGTGGACCAGTCGGCACTCTTGGGTGCCGCCTCGCTGGGTGCCGTCTGGCCGGGTGCAGCCGATCCAACTTCACTCCGAGCCATACGCAGGTAGCCTTCAACCTCCTGCCGCTGGGGCTCTAGGACGAGAACGCGCTCCCATTTCGAGATGGCCTCCTCTGGGAGTCCCATGTCGTAGAGCTGGACCGCCTCCCGCAGGAGCTTGTCGATGTCCTCCTCGAGGTGGGGGGAATACTCCTTGGCTGGAGCCGGAGTGTCGGGAGCCTGGAGGGGCGACAGGCCCAGGTCCCGACGTGCGTTTGTAACGTAGCCCTTGGCGAGGGCATGATCGGGATCCAAGGCCAGGACCTGTTCCCATTTCCGCAGGGCGTCCCCGGTCTGACCCATGTCGTAGAGGGTGCAGCCCTCGGCCAGCAGGCGCTCTGGATTGAGGGTGCCCGCGATCACATCCGCGGAGTCCCCGAGCCGGGCGGCCCCGGGAGCGGTGGAACGGGGATTGACCACGAGGGGCGCTTGGCGTTCGGGTTCAGGTTCCACGGTGGATCCTGGTGTCGGGACTGCGGAGGCCGCTGTGGTTTCTGCTGCGCGGCGGCCCAGGAGGCGCTCCTTTACGGCCATCAGACCGGCGCGGGCCTCCGCGTGGGATGGGTGTTGTTTGAGAATCGCCTGCCAGATCTGGCCAGCCTTGACGGTCTCCCCCTGCGTAAAGAGATCATCCGCCTGGCGGAGGTAGGGCGCATAGGGATCGGTGGTCATGGCGTCGCTCAATGCAGCGGGAACTCGTTCGTGTTGCGCACCAGGAGCATGAAGGTGCTGTTCCCGCAGGTGAATTCCTGTTGGCTG